>JAKUPQ010000090.1 GCA_022450665.1 Alphaproteobacteria bacterium
AACGCCCAAACACAGTAACACATCGCGCTGCACCATATCGAGACGCAAACGCAACAAAGCGCAGGATTTTACTAGTGAGATACAATCGGAAAATATTTCTTCAAAGCCTATAATAGAGGTCGCTTCGGTGTCCTCTACCATCAATATATCGCTGTCGCCGCCCAAGGCTGCATCAGCAGTGCCAGACATTACAAACGATATTCCAGAGTAATGCGCATCCGGATAAGAGGTATCAAACATATCCGCATGGTCGGTTTCCATGGCTATGCGCACCACATCCAGATCGAATAGTGGCACCATATCGGCGGTTAGAACTTGCAATAACTGTTCTAAATCGCGGCATTTAACCAAACTGATAATGGCGTTATGCACTTGCGTTTGTGTAGATTGATTGTCGCGGCAGAAATCCAGAATATCGTCGTATTGGTCGCGCATTTCACGCAATTGCTTTTGAAGACCGCCCACCATAAAATGTTGTAAATCCACTACGCTGTCACCCATTTCATTTTGCGGTGCTTTGAGTGTCTCTACCAACTCGGGGTTATCATGCAAAAAATTGGGATGGCGTTTCAGATACGCTTTTACCTGTTCGGCGGTTGGCGCAGAGGTGGATTTATCGGAGTTGGTTGCTTCTTCGCTCATAAGCCTATTTTGCCTGTCATTGCCGCTTTATGCAAATAATTACGCTACAATCTTCTGTCCGGTTTTTTTCCAATCTGCTGTGAAAGCTTCAATGCCTTTATCTGTAAGAGGATGTTTTACCAATTGGCGCATAACGCTAGGAGGAATGGTGGAAACATGCGCACCCATCTTTGCCGCATCTACAATATGCATAGGGTTGCGAATGGATGCGACCAATACTTCGGTGCTGAATTGCGGATAGTTATCATAAATTGTCACAATATCTTCAATCAGTTGCAACCCATCCTGCCCGATATCGTCCAGCCGTCCGACGAAAGGCGAAATAAATGCGGCTCCGGCTTTTGCTGCCAAAATGGCTTGGGCGGCAGAGAAGCACAAAGTAACATTCACCATAATGCCTTTGTCGCTAAAATGACGACAGGCTTTTAGCCCTTCAAGGGTCAATGGCACTTTAATGGTTACGTTATCAGCGATTTTAGCGAGTTTCTCGCCTTCTTTGATCATGCCTTCGGTGTCCAGCGCGGTTACTTCTGCGCTGACGGGTCCGCTAACCACATCACAGATTTCTGCCACAACCTCCATAAAGTCGCGGCCACTTTTGGCAATAAGGCTGGGATTGGTTGTTACGCCATCAACCAGACCAGTGGCGGCCAGATCACGAATATCACTCATTTCTGCGGTGTCGATAAAGAATTTCATTGTCGCTTTACCCTTGTCATAATTGCGATTAGTTTGACATGACGATAAAGAACCCTGCCCTTATTGGCAATAGATGATTGACGCTGTGTCCTATAAAGCCCGACAGATCGAAGTGCTGCTACCCAAGCCGTTCAACCACGGGTTTGATTATAGCGTACCGGCAGATATTCCGGTGCAGGTGGGAGACTATGTGCGAGTGCCATTTGGCCGCCAAACCATGGTGGGTGTGGTATGGGGCGAAGGCAAGCAAGAGGTGGACGATGCTAAACTCAAACCCATTACAGAGCATTTACAACATCTTTCCCCGCTTAGCTCCGCAATGCGATCAACAATTGATTGGGTGAGTCGTTATACGTTAGCACCCAAAGGTATGGTGCTGAAAATGGCGCTGCCTGTTGCCGAAGCGCTGGAATTACCCACCACGCGACAGCGTAAAACGGTATCTTCTGCGCCCATTAACTCTGCTGATGAAAAACCCAGCGCACCGTGTTTATCTGCCGAACAGGCCAAAGCCGCTGCAGTATTGGGTGATACATTACATAACGGTTTTTCAGTAACAGTGCTGGATGGCGTGACCGGATCGGGCAAAACTGAAGTGTATTTTGATGCGATTGCAAAAATATTAGCCGTAACCAGCGGACAGGTATTAGTGCTTTTGCCCGAAATTGCCCTAAGTGTGCAATGGGTAGAGCGTTGTAAGACGCGATTTGGAACTACACCGTATATGTGGCATTCGGGGGTAACTCCGGCCAAGCGGCGCGACACATGGCGTGCCATTACCAATGGTTCAGCGCGGTTGATAGTCGGTGCGCGTTCGGCATTATTTTTGCCCTATAAGGACCTTCAATTGCTGGTGGTAGATGAAGAACACGAGCAATCGTATAAACAAGAAGACGGCGTATTGTATCAAGCGCGGGATATGGCTGTGGCGCGGGCATTTCAGGAGAAAATTCCTGCGATTCTGGTTTCGGCCACTCCGGCGCTGGAAACTGTGTTTAATATCCAGCAGGGGCGTTATGCGGTTGTGCAATTGCCACAGCGTCATGGCGGCGTACAACTTCCAGATGTAAACATGATAGACATGCGCCAACAGCAACTGGAATCTGGAACATGGATATCCGCGGAGCTGCGTACTGCCATAGCCGAAACACTGGCGGCAAAGCGACAGACAATGCTGTTTTTAAACCGCCGTGGTTATGCACCGTTATTGCTATGTCGCACTTGTGGCCATCGTTTTGCCTGTGATGAATGCAGTAGCTGGATGGTACTGCATGGCAAAAACCCGAATAAAAATGGCAAACTGCAATGTCACCATTGCGGCCATACTGAGCCGGTGCCTGAGTCCTGCCCGCAATGTGGCGAAGAAGAAACCCTTGTAGCCTGTGGCCCAGGAGTTGAACGCGTTGCCGAAGAAGTGCAGGCCGCATTTCCGCAAGCAAGAGTACGCATGATGACCAGTGATACTATTGGCGGCTTAACCACCGCCGAAGATACCGTACAGGCTATGACTCGCGGTGAGATAGATATCATGGTAGGTACCCAGATGATGGCCAAGGGTTACCATTTTCCTCATTTGCACCTGATTGGCGTGGTCGATGCCGATTTGGGATTGCAGGGCGGAGATATGCGTGCCGCCGAACGTACCTATCAGCTATTGCATCAGGTTGCCGGACGCGCCGGAAGGGAGCAGGAGCAAGGACGAGTGATCCTGCAAACCTATCTGCCGGAGCATCCGGTCATGCTGGCTTTGGCTGCCCATGATCGCAAAGCACTTGAAGATATGGAGCTTGATGCGCGCAAAGAAACGCAGCTTCCCCCCTTTGGGCGGTTGGCCGCGTTGATTATTGAGGCACAAAAAGAAACCGATGTTATGCAGGCATGTCGCGCTTTGGCCGCCCGCATTCCCGCGAATGAAGAAATACGAGTGCTTGGCCCCGCCCCTGCCCCGCTCACACGGCTACGTGGCCGCTATCGCTATCGCTTTCTCATCCGCTCTGGCCGCGATATACAATTGCAGCCTTATGTGAATCATTGGCTGAGCCAATTTGATTTTCCGGCGCGTATTCGGATACGTGTCGATATAGATCCCTACAGCTTTACGTAGGAAATACTATATATTGTGGTTGTTTTTTGTTTAGGCCATAGGGTGTTAAAATAATGCATAACATGGTTGAATCGCCCCCTTCCATGTGCTAAAGAGTGGCGTTCCTATGAGGTGCATCTGTGCTATTGCTGTATAGAGCGTTTTCATAACTAACTAGAATCATTACTTTTTTGAGAGAAGCCTGCCGTGTCGTCTTCTTCTGCAGATTATCGTCTTATTGCCGCACGCTACGCGCAAGCCTTGTTTGACCTTGCGCTAGAAAAGAAGCAATTGGACGCCGTAAAAAAAGATTTGGATGCTGTAGCGGAAGCTTACGCCAATAGCGAGGATTTTCGCCGTTTGAGCGAAAGCCCTGCCTTGACGCGGGAAGAAAAAATTGCAGGTATTGAAGCGATTTTGTCGGCAAATAAAGCCTCGCAGCTAACACGCGACTTTTTCCGCACTCTGGCAGAAAACAGCCGCTTAGCCGTGACGTCATATGTAGTAAGCGAATTTAATAAGCGCCTCGCCGAAAGCCGCAACGAAGCGACCGCGCAAGTTACGTCAGCTTATGCGCTTTCAGCGAAAGAAGTGAAGCAATTACAAGATGCGCTCAAAAAAGCTACCGGACGCGATGCTATCCACGTCGTAACTAAAGAAGACCCTGAAATTCTCGGTGGGGTAATCATTCATGTTGATGGAAAAATGTTTGATAACTCAATCGCCAGTAAAATTAACCGCCTTGCCAGTGCAATGAAAACACAGGTACAGGCGTAACGACTTTTAAGTTAAAACCAAATAACGTGTAGAAAAAGGAGCATGTTATGGAAATCCGTCCTTCGGAAATTTCAAGCATCCTGAAAAAACAGATTGCAGGCTTTGATAATGAAGCCGAATTATCTGAAACCGGACAAGTGGTGTCGGTTGGTGATGGTATTGCTACGGTGTATGGCCTCGAAAATGTGCAGGCTGGCGAAATGGTAGACTTTGGCAATGGCCTTAAAGGCATGGCGCTGAACCTTGAAGCTGACGCCGTGGGTGTGGTGATTTTTGGCGATGATCGCGCCGTTAAAGAAGGCTCTACAGTAAAACGTACCGGCGCAATTGTGGAAGTTCCTGTGGGCGAAGGCTTGCTGGGGCGCGTGGTTGACGGTCTTGGTAACCCTATTGATGGCAAAGGTCCGTTGAAAAACGTTACCATGAGCCGCGTTGAGGTGAAAGCCCCCGGCATTATTGCACGTAAATCTGTGCATGAGCCCATGCAGACCGGTTTGAAAGCGGTAGATTCGCTGATTCCTATCGGACGTGGCCAGCGCGAATTGATTATTGGTGATCGCCAAACGGGTAAAACTGCTATTGCGGTTGATGCGATGCTGAATCAAAAGCCCATGCATGATAGCGATAACGAAAAAGAAAAACTCTATTGCATCTATGTGGCAATTGGGCAAAAACGCTCAACTGTAGCACAAGTGGTGAAGCGCCTCGAAGAATCCGGCGCGCTGGAATATTCTATTGTTGTCGCTGCAACCGCTTCTGAGCCTGCACCATTGCAGTTTTTGGCGCCCTATACCGGCTGTGCCATGGGCGAGTTCTTCCGTGATAATGGCCGCCATGCGCTCATTACCTATGATGATCTTTCCAAGCAAGCGGTGGCGTATCGCCAAATGTCGTTGCTGCTGCGTCGTCCTCCTGGGCGCGAAGCGTATCCCGGCGATGTATTCTATATTCACTCACGCCTGCTTGAGCGTGCGGCGAAGCTTTCTGATGACGAAGGCGCAGGTTCTTTAACCGCGCTGCCCGTTATCGAAACCGCAGCAGGTGATGTATCAGCATATATTCCTACCAACGTAATTTCGATTACCGATGGTCAGATCTTCCTCGAAACCGATCTGTTTTATCGCGGCATCCGTCCAGCGGTAAATGTGGGCTTGTCGGTAAGTCGTGTAGGTTCTGCCGCGCAAATTAAAGCGATGAAACAAGTGGCAGGCTCCATTAAGCTGGAATTGGCACAATATCGTGAAATGGCTGCATTTGCGCAGTTTGGCTCCGATTTGGATGCTTCGACCCAGAAATTGCTGAATCGCGGTGAGCGTCTGACAGAGTTGCTGAAACAGGCACAATATTCGCCGTTGAAAGTAGAAGAGCAGGTTGCAGTAATCTACGCCGGTGTGAAAGGCTATCTCGATAAACTCGAAGTCAAAGAAATCAGCCGTTTTGAAGAAGCGTTGCTTCGCGATTTGCGCGCCGATGGCAATGACGTGCTGGAATCGATTCGTACCGAGCAAAAACTTACCGATGCCATTGAGCAAAAGCTCAAAGAGGCTATCGAAAACGTTGTGAAAATGTTCGCGTAAATTAACCAAGGGAAAAAGGGACTGGCATGGCTAGCCTCAAGGATCTCAAAGTCCGCATCAATAGCGTGAAATCCACGCAGAAAATCACCAAAGCCATGAAAATGGTGGCGGCGGCAAAACTGCGTCGCGCTCGTGAAGCGGCAGAAAATGCACGTCCCTATGCAGAGCGCATGGAACGTATGGTCACGTCATTGGCGCAAGGGGTTGCTGATCCTGCCAATGCGCCCAAATTGTTGGTGGGAACGGGCAAAGAGCATACTCATCTCATCGTGGTGGCTACGGGAGATCGCGGTCTTTGCGGTGGATTCAACAGCTCTATCACCCGCTCTGCCCGCGCAACTATCCGCGCTTTGCTGGCCGAAGGTAAAGAAGTCAAAATCATTGCCGTGGGCAAAAAGACTCGCGAGTTGATGAAAACAGAATTTGGCCATTTATTTGTAGCGAAATTTGATGATTTGTCCCGTGGCAAGCTCACCTATGATAAAACCGATGCTATTGTAGAACGCATCATGCAGCTTTTTGAAGCTGGTGAGTTTGATGTGTGTCGTGTGATTTATAACCATTTTAAATCTCCTATCGTACAGGTAGTAACCCATCAGCAACTTATTCCGCTGCCTTTGCCGCAAATGGAACAAACCGCCGATGCCGGAGCTGGCCTGTATGAATATGAGCCGGATGAGGAAACTATTCTCGCCGACTTGCTGCCGCGTAATATTGGTGTGCAGATTTTTAAAGCTCTGCTGGAAAATGCCGCATCTGAGCAAGGTGCGCGTATGACCGCAATGGATAATGCTACGAGAAATGCAGGTGATATGATCAATGATCTGACATTATTGTATAACCGCAGTCGCCAAGCCGCGATTACCAAAGAGCTGATCGAGATTATTTCCGGTGCTGAGGCGCTTTGATGAAACTGAGCTTGAGCAGCGAAGAAAGAATTATTTTACTTTTTCAGGTGTTACGGCCATAGAGCCAGTACTGAATTAATTTGTGCATTGTGATCTAAGGAGAAAGCACATGGTTGAAAAGAAAACCCCCGCCAAGAAAGCAGCACCGGCAAAAAAGCCCGCTGCAAAAGCAAGCAAAAGCGCTACAGCTGTTGGTAAAATCACACAGGTGATTTCGGCAGTTGTGGATGTGAAATTTGATGAAGCAAATATTCCAACCATTTTGAATGCGTTGCATACCGAAAACAACGGTAAAACCCTCGTGCTTGAGGTTTCGCAGCATTTGGGTGAAGGCGTGGTTCGTACGATTGCAATGGATGGAACCGATGGCTTGGTACGCGGCCAGGAAGTTACTGATACCGGATCGCCTATTCGCGTGCCTGTGGGCCCCGAAACGCTAGGACGCATCATGAATGTGATTGGCGAGCCGATTGACGAGCGCGGCCCAATGAAAACCACGCGCAGTGCTCCCATTCATGCACAAGCACCGGATTTTGTGGATCAGTCCACCGAATCCGAAATTCTGATAACCGGTATTAAGGTAATCGATTTACTCGCGCCTTATGCCAAAGGTGGTAAGGTTGGTTTGTTCGGTGGCGCGGGTGTAGGCAAAACCGTAACTATTATGGAATTGATCAACAACATCGCAAAAGCACATGGTGGTTATTCGGTATTTGCTGGTGTGGGCGAGCGTACCCGTGAAGGAAATGATTTGTATCACGAGATGATCGATTCGGGCGTTATCAACCTCGAAGACCCAAGCAAATCAAAATGCGCGTTGGTATATGGCCAGATGAACGAGCCTCCAGGAGCACGTGCGCGTGTTGCCCTGTCGGGTCTGACACAGGCAGAATATTTCCGTGACGAAGAAGGGCAGGACGTATTGTTCTTTGTCGATAACATCTTCCGCTTTACTCAAGCGGGCTCTGAGGTGTCGGCGCTTTTAGGACGTATTCCTTCAGCAGTAGGCTATCAGCCAACTCTGGCTACCGACATGGGGCAGATGCAAGAGCGTATTACTTCAACCAAAAAAGGTTCGATTACCTCCGTACAGGCGATTTATGTGCCAGCGGAT
>JAKUPQ010000091.1 GCA_022450665.1 Alphaproteobacteria bacterium
ACGTTGGGAGACCGATATACGGAATTTCCGGTAGATAGATTTAGCGGACGCAGTAAGATTTTGCACCTTAAAAGCTTTCATCCGTTAAATGATTGGTATGGTTTATCTCCCATTGAGGCAGCAGCATATAGCATAGATCAGCATAATCAATCAGGTGCATGGAATCAGGCATTGCTACAAAATGGAGCGCGGCCAAGTGGCGCTTTGGTGGTGAAGACTCAAGAGCAAGGCGGCAATGATATGCTCAGCGATGAGCAGTATCAACGTATTCGCCAACAAATGGATGAACAATTTAGCGGCGCTGGTAATGCGGGACGCCCCCTATTGCTTGAGGGTGGCTTAGACTGGCGTGAAATGAGCATGAGCCCACGGGAGATGGACTTTATTGAAGCCAAAAACAGCGCGGCACGTGATATTGCATTGGCTTTTGGTGTGCCACCTCAATTGCTTGGAATTCCAGGAGATAATACTTATAGCAATCTTGCCGAAGCGCGACTGGGTTTATGGGAGCAAACCATATTGCCCTTAGTGGATTCGATGTGCGATGCATTAAATAACTGGCTATTGCCCTATTATGGTGAGGGCCTGGAATTACGTTATGACGTGGATACGATCAGTGCGCTTTCAGCACGACGTGAAAAAGTGTGGGATCGGGTAAACAATGCGGATTTTCTGTCAGATGAAGAAAAACGCGAAATGGTAGGATTGAAAAAATGACAGATATGTTAGTTCCGCAATTGCAGCTGAAAACAATTGATGATCAAGGGCGATTCGCTGGATATGCCAGTATTTTTGAAGTGGTCGATAGCCAAAATGATCGCATGGAAGCAGGGGCATTTAGAGAAACTTTAAAGGAAAATACAAACAGTATTAAACTGTTATGGCAACATAACTTTGAGGAGCCTATTGGAGTATTCACAAATTTACGCGAGGATGCAAAAGGCCTATATGTTGAAGGTAAACTTTTGATGGATGTGCAGCGCGCGAAAGAAGCGCATGCGCTGCTTAAAGCCGGAGCGATATGTGGGCTAAGTATCGGTTATGTGCCGGTACGGTATAGTATTGAGCCAGATAGCGGTGTGCGAGTGTTGCACGAAGTGGCGCTTTACGAGGTGAGTGTGGTAACGTTTCCTGCAAATAGCGCGGCTACCGTAGAGGCGGTTAAGCATCAGGATATGGCAGCAGAAGTGCGTAGCGGCAGCCTGATACGGTTTGCCGATGAAGTGGATCGTGCAATTGATATTCTGCAAAAGTAATTTAATATTTCACTTATAAGGTAAGCTGCGGTAGAATGAGAAAAATATCTTTCAAAACAGGCGTATGATATTATGACCAATGATCCTGAAGTTACGCAAGATAAAACCATAAATTCTACTATGGACAAAGCGCGTATGCGCCGTCTTATTGGTTTGCTGGCAATTGGCATTGTTTCTTTGATCGTGTTTTATTATCTGGCAAACGGCGTGACATCATTGCTGGCACAATCTACCGCCGTGGATAGTGTGCAATAGACTGCAATTAATCCTTTAAGTGACTTCTATCAACATGCTGCACAGGCGTGGCGTTTCGCGTGCGCTTTTTTAGCATGGGGGTGCTCTTTTTTTGTTTCAACTAATTACTATGAGGTTATTTATGAGTCTGAATGATTTATCAGACCGCGTTCATGCGCTTGGAAGTGCATGGGAGCAGTTTAAAAATGTGAACGATAGACGTTTGAGTGAAATTGAACGCAAAGGCAGTGCTGACCCGTTGCATATGGAGCAGCTAAGCAAAATCAGCGGTGCAATGGACAATTATAAAAGCCGTTTGGATGTGCTGGAAACCGCACAAGCACGACCCGGTTTGGAACTTGCTACAAAAGGGAGGATGCAAGGCACTGGCCATGTTTCTGAATATAAAAAAGCGTTCTGCAATTATTTGCGTAAAGGCATGGATGCAGGGCTGGAAGAGTTGCATACCAAGGCACTATCGGTAGGGTCGGATCCAGATGGAGGCTATTTAGTTACGCCCACCATGTCTCAGAACATAATTAAGTTGATTGAAGCATCATCTCCTATGCGTGCATTGGCCGGTGTGGAAACCATTTCTTCAGATTCGCTTGAAATTCTGGAAGATGTGGGTGAAGCTGCTGCAGGATGGACCACCGAGACTGGCGCGGTTACTGATACTACAACTCCTCAAATTGGTAAACGAATCATTGCGGTACATGAGTTGTATGCTCAACCTAAAGCCACGCAAAAACTAGTGGACGATTCTGCAATTGATATTGAAAATTGGATAGGTGAAAAAGTTGCCGCAATTTTTGCCCGTAAAGAAAGTACAGCATTCATTAGTGGTACGGGAACTGGGCAGCCTCGTGGTATTTTGACTTATACAGCGGGTACAGATTGGGGTGAAATCGAGCAGATTTCCTCGGGGGTGGATGGCGCAGTAACTGCGGATAGCCTGATGAATTTATATTATTCGCTGAAAGAAGAATATTCGTCACGCGCTACGTTCATGATGAATCGCTCTGTGGTGCAAGCTATTCGTCTTATTAAAGACAGCGCTACTGACCAGTATATCTGGCAGCCTGGTCTGTCTGCTGGTGCGCCGGATACATTGTTGGGTGTGCCTGTAGCACAATCGAATGATATGCCAGTTGCAGCGATAAACAGCCTTTCGGTTGCGTTGGCGGACTTTGCATCGGCCTATCTGATTGTGGACCGCATTGGTATTCGTACCTTGCGTGACCCTTATACTGATAAACCGTTTGTGAAATTTTATACCACAAAACGCGTTGGCGGTGATGTGGTGAATTTTGATGCGGTTAAACTGCTGAAACTGGCTGTTTGATGTTAGCCTGAAACGTAATATCTCTCTGTTGGTGGGGTTGGACTTTGTTCCAACCCCACTTTATTTCACAATTTTGTAACATGGTGACAATTGACCCGCGCTTATCAAGCCGTTATGATATTTACAGCTTAAAACTGGCAAGGAAACCGTTGTGACTGAATTATCGCGATCTGAACAAATTATTGCTGAAAAAACTGTATGTATGTTGCTCGTGCGTGGTGAAGACCCCGATGGCGGTGGTATCTATGCCTATGTGGCCGTTCGTGCAGATAAACTCGAAGAGTTTATGAAGGCGCAGGAAGAAGGTTTGTTTTACCCTGACGATTATGGGGTGATTGTGGAAGCAGGCGAGGGCGAGCCAAACGAAGAAGTGCAAAAACGCATGGAAGAAGAGTATGGATTTAATCATCAGGCTATGTTGGATATTCCGGCATCGGTCTCGCAAGATGAAATAAACCAGAACATGCAGAAAATTCGTGAGCAGCAAGAAAAAGAAGCGTCTGAATTGGGCGTTGAGCTGGTGGATGAACCACATAATAACGAATAACATCCGTTACAGGAATAATAGTTAGGCATTAATTGGCATGGTCGAACAACTCGGGCTAGGTACTGAGCTGGGAAAACGCACCGGCGGAGTAATGGCTGCAGAAGCTGCAGGCATTGTGACCTCTATAGGCTCGTTATTGTTGGTTAAAAAAATTGCTGGCGCTGAACGTATGGCAGACGCCAAAGAGCAAGTTGCCATGCATGTTGTGTTGCCATTACTTAATAATTTTGATGCGTCTATTGGTAAATTTCAATCTATGCGCGCAAAAATGTCTCGTGGTGGTGAGAAAGCTAAAGAGGAAGCTAAAGAGGAAGCTAAAGAGGAAGCCCAAGAAACTGCTGATATTGCTGAAGACAAGGCGGTTTTAAAAAAGAATGGGCATGACTTAACGGATGTTGCGCCTTATGGGAAAGAAAAGGCCACTGACTTGTTGGACAAAGCGAGTAATGCATCGGGTGCAACGCCCGGGCAGGCGGCTAGAAACGTGCGAGAAGTATTAAAATCGCATGAAATGAGCCGCGAGGATAAAGCGCGCAAATATGCGGATACATTATTAGATATGTCGATTATGATGCCGGTGGGAATTGTAACCCGTGTTTTGGCGCAAAGTAAGGCTGACGATATTTTTGGTGCTCCTGAAATAAAGAAAAAACATTACCTTTATGCAAAAGCACCAGATTTTATTGGCAATAACGTCTCGCTGGTAGCGATGAATACAGTGGCACATGCCCCGGCAAGATCGGTGGCTAATACCATGGAAAAAGTTTTGGGGAAAATTGGTGTGCCCCAAGACAGCGCAAAAAGCATGGCTACGTATCTTACCTATGTGCAAGGCTCAAATTTGGTGGGTAACATGGCAAATGTGGGATATGTGACGGCAGTAAGTCGTAAAAACTCAGAACTGCATGATCCATCGAAACAATCACGTTAGAAAACAATAAAGCGCATGGTGCTAAGGCTCTTTTAAGAGCCTTTTTTTGTGCCTGAAGAAAGGAAGTTTTATGCGTGTGCGTATGTTGGAAAATAAGCGCGGCACTGAAGATGGCTGCGTCGTTAAGCTGTTTATAAAAGGCGAGATCTATAACATGTGCGACTTTTTGGCACGCAGCTTTATTGCAGCGGGGCGCGCTAGAGAGTTGGATAATCAGCAGGAAATAATTTTAAAAAACTATGAGGAGTAGATAATGGCCGAAACATTAAATTATGCGCTCAAACGTACTACGCAGCCACAAGCAGAACCCCTTAGCCTGGCCGAAGCAAAATTGTTTTTGCGGGTAGATGGAAGCGCCGAGGATGGACTGATTATGGATATGATGGTGGCGGTGCGTGAAGCAGCTGAAGATTATCTGCATAAATCATTGGTAACGCAAAACTGGACTATGGCTTTGGAAGGTTATGCTCCAAGTCGTGTGGTTTTGCCTAAGGGGCCTGTGCAGAGCATTAGTGAAGTAAGAACCCGTGATAGAAATGGTAATGAAGCGGTGGTGGATGCCTCATTATATCATCTATCAGATGTGGAAAACGCCATACATTTTGAATCGGCTATTATCGCGCATGAAGTGAAAGTAACCTATGTGTGTGGTTATGGTGATGCTCAGGATGTTCCTTATGCGGTGCGTCAAGGAATGTTAGCGCATTTAGTGGCGCTGTATGAAGACCGACTTGGGGGGATGCCTCTGCCTGCTGCAACGGTGGCACTCTATAAACCCCATCGTTATGTGAGGGTGTAATGGCTAGTAGAAATGATATTTCGGCGCGGCTACGTCACAGAGTCGTGCTGCAATCACCTGATTTAGTGCCCGCTAATGGCGGCCAGTTTAGCGTGGAGTGGGAGGATGCTGGTGCCGTTTGGGCGGAGATCCGACCTGTTGATAACCGCAGTCTTACGGGTGAAGTTGTTTTTGGCGAGCAGCTTGTTGGGCGTATTAGTCATGCAGTATTAATACGATTTAGAAAAGATGTTAGCGCCGATATGCGGATTAAATTTGGTGAGCGATATTTTAATATTCGTAGCGTTATCAATGTGGATGAACGCAGTGAAATGCTGCGAATCTTCGCTGAAGAAAACAGTGCGATATAGGAGGGGAATATGAGCGAATTTAGTCACTTTGCCATGCAAGAGGCGCTGTTTAGTGTTTTGAGTAATGATGTTGCCTTAGGCCAAGCAATTAGCGGGGTTTTTGATCATGTTCCACCAAACACCGCGTATCCCTATGTAACACTTGGCGATATGCGTGCTAACAATGTTTCTAGCATTGATAGCGTTATGAGCCGTATGGATATTACTATTAATGTGTATAGCCGCAGTCGCGGGCGTAAACAGGTAAATGATATTATGCAGCAGATCTATGCGCTTCTACATGGTGAAGAACCAAGTATTGTTGGTCATAATGTGATTAATTTGCGTTATATGACGAGTGATATTGAACAGGAGCGGGATGGGTTAACCTATCGAGGCCGAATACGTTTTGAAGCGTTTGTACAGCATGCATAAGGAGGTAAAAGCATGACAGCATTTAAATCAGAAACATTGTTGCTGAAAATCGGCGATGGACAAAGCCCTACGGAGGGATTTACGACCATTGGCGGTTTGCGCACGACCCGCGTAAGCGTAAATCGTGAAGTGGTTACGGCAACGGATGTAACATCGCAAGGGTGGAGGCGAGCATTGGCGGGAGTTGGTAATGCACTTATAAAAATACAAGGAGCGGGGGTGTTTTTGGATAGCTCAGCAGAAGAAATGTTGCGAGAAAAGGCTATGAATGGTGGTAGTGGGAATTATGCGCTGTTTTTTGGTAATGGTGATACCATAACTGGGGCTTTTATAGTGAGAAACTATGAAAGAAACGGCAAAGTCGGAGAAATGGAGGGGTTTACTGTGGCACTGGAAAGCGTAGATGTGGTGAACTACGCCAGCGCGTAATCATTTACAGGTGTCAAGCGCCGAAGCTTTTCCAGCGCTGGTAAGCTCATTATTTTGGAAAGCAAGTTTGGTGGGCTTGCGTTCGCCTTCAATGTAATACACCCAGGATTCTATGGCCGGTTCGGATTTGGTGGCAGGGGTTTGTAATACACACATAGGATCGCCTAGTGCTAAGTATACCATTTCGCGGGTGGCGTTTAGAAACACTGTGCGTTGAATAAGCACTTGTTTTTCTTCATAGGTAACGGCAAGGCGATTGATGGTTCGAATGCGCTTCTGCTCTAACGCGCCCACATCAGTAATACCAAAGCGGTCGATAGAAATTATTAAATCAGATACTTTGTCAGGGTATTTTGAAGCGACCCAATAGGTGGTGCCGGTGGTTATTAACAAAAGGATGATAAGGGTGACAAATTTTATTACAAACCCATTACGACGGGCGGTGCCTGTCGCATTCTGCTGATCAGCTTCTGGAGTATAGGGCATGTAATCCATAAATTTCTGAGCCTTAGGCGCACTCCCTTCTTTGTTTATTTTGCACAGCATGCGTGTTCGTGACCTACACAAACAAGTTAATTATGCCACAGCAATTATGAAGGATTAGTAAATGAGTGATAAAATACTTTTAAAATGCAATATATTCTTCGCTTAGTGATCAGGGTAGGTCTCGACTACACTTCGTAAATATTCACGAATGCTGGTTTGCATGGACTCCAGTCGATGATCTTCGCATGCCTGATCGGCATATAGCTCAACATAAGAGCCATTTGCTGCATCGAGAATGTTGCGACGAATAGCGGAAGGTGCGTTGAGCTGATTGAGGCGATACATCAATGCGGAGTTCATGATATGAAAATCCTGCGTGGAGCTGAGGCCGCATTTCTTGAGAACGTAATAATTAATAAACAGTCCCTCAAACTCTTGCTTAAGTGCATCGAACTGTTGTTGTTGCACCTCATCAAACCCGCCCATATTCATGGCGGTTTTTACTTGCTGGTCGATTACTGCATATTGTTTTTCGTAGGTTATGATTTGGTTTTGCTGATCGGTGATAATTTGTTGGGCAGCTTCGCTTCGATAGCTTTGGCTGCTTATTTTAATGTCGTAAAATACGATGATACCCATAACAATGCAAAGCAACGCGAGCACTTCGTATGAACGGCCATATGCTAATTTTCGCAGGGCATCGTTAATGGGTGAACGGGATTTAGAATGAAGAAAATGGCTATGCACTTGTTTGTTTTGGCGCTGATGCCAAAATGCAATGATAATGGCTATAACTAAAAGAATGCCCCATTTTATAAAAGTAGGAGTGTCGAATTGTACAGTTGATGCTTCGAGCTTGACGGTTTGTGTGAAGTCATCAAAGCCACTGGTGGCAGAAGGTGGGGG
>JAKUPQ010000092.1 GCA_022450665.1 Alphaproteobacteria bacterium
TGCACCATTAATGGCGCATGTCATCGAGTTGCGTACGCGGCTAATTTATAGTGTCATTGCGTTCGCCATTGCTTTTGGAATATGCTTTAGTTTTGCAGAGCCTATTTATGCATTTCTGGTAGAGCCATTGGCCGATGCTTATCCCGATCCCAGTACGCGACGCATGATTTATACCGGTCTTGCTGAAGCATTTGTTACCTATATGAAATTAGGGCTATTTGGGGGGGTATTTCTTGCGTTTCCTGTCATTGCCTTCCAACTATATCGTTTTATTGCGCCGGGGCTCTACAAGCGCGAACGATTTGTTGTGTTGCCATTTTTATTGGCCGCGCCCATCTTGTTTATCATAGGTGCGGCGCTTGCCTATTATTTTGTTATTCCCATGGCATGGAAATTCTTTTTGGGGTTTGAGCATGCGGCGGTGCAAGGAATGGGACTGCCAATTATGCTAGAGGCGCGGGTAGGTGAGTATCTTTCTCTCACCATGCATATTCTTATTGCCTTTGGTGTGGCATTTCAATTGCCTGTGGTTCTGACACTGATGGCGCGTGCAGGGTTTGTTAAATCTTCTAATCTGGGGCGCTACAGAAAATATGCGTTGCTAGGTATTATCACCCTTTCGGCAGTGATTACCCCGCCGGATATTTTCAGCCAGATAGGGCTTTCAATCCCCTTATATCTGCTTTATGAATTGTCTATTATATCGTGCCGAATGATCGAACATAGAGCAGATATAGATCCCACCACAAAGGAAGATTCCAATGCTTGATTTGAAATGGATACGTGAAAACCCTGACGAGTTTGATGCTGCAATGCAAAAGCGCGATGCAGATTTTTCATCCGAATCTGTTTTGGTGCTAGATAAGCAAGTGCGTGATTTGCAGACTGAAATTCAATCGCTGCAAGCAGAAGGCAATGCCATTGCTAAAGACATTCCCGCAGCCCTCAAACGCGGAGAAGATATTGCAGCAATTAAAGAGCAGGGCAAAAAAATCAAAGAAAATATTGCCGATAAAAGCAGTAGTGCAGAGGCTGTGCAGCAACGCTTGAAGTCCATGCTGGATGCTATCCCAAACATACCCGATGCCGAGGTAGTAGTGGGTGCAGATGAAAATGACAATGTTGAGATTCGCAAATGGGGCAACAAACCCAGTTTTGATTTTGCGGCCAAAATGCATGATGATATAGGCGTTGCTCTTGGCTTGTTAGATTTTGAAATAGCAGCAAAAATCAGCGGTTCGCGGTTTGTGGTGCTTAAAGGCCAGCTTGCACGGCTAGAGCGGGCGCTTGCAGCGTTTTTCCTCGATCACAATACCCAGAAATTTGCTTTTGAAGAAGTGATTCCTCCTTTCTTGGTACGTGATGCCGCATTATATGGGAGTGGCCAATTACCTAAATTCGAAGAGGATTTATTTAAAGTCACCACCGATCATTACATGATTCCCACCGCAGAAGTGCCACTAGTTAATTTGGTAGCGGATACAATCTTAAGCGATGAGGATTTGCCCATTCGCTATACGGCCTATACGCCCTGCTTTCGCTCTGAAGCAGGGTCGGCAGGACGCGATACACGAGGAATGATTCGCCAGCATCAATTTAGCAAAGTGGAGATGATAAGCATTACCTCGCAAGAAAATTCTGCTCTAGAGCATGAGCGCATGACTGAGTGCGCAGAGTCACTATTGCAAGCATTGAACATACATTATCGCGTGGTTAGTTTATGCACCGGAGATTTGGGGTTCGCTGCGCATAAAACTTATGATCTTGAAGCATGGATGCCTGGACAAGATGCCTATCGCGAAATATCCAGCTGTTCAAATTGCGGAGATTTTCAGGCAAGGCGCATGAAGGCGCGTTACCGTGTGAAAGGTGAAAAAACTAATCAGTTTGTGCATACACTCAATGGTTCGGCATTGCCTATTGGGCGCACAATGGTTGCGATTATCGAGAACTATCAACAAGCGGATGGCAGCATTGCTGTGCCAGAGGTATTGCAGCCTTATATGGGTGGTGTGCAGGTGATTGGTGGCAAAAAATGACCGATTTTGGCAAGTTTCCAAAACTATTAGATGATATACGTATATTGGTAAGCAATGATGATGGTATCAATGCGCCAGGCCTTAAGGTATTGGAACGCATAGCCAAAACTATCTCTAAGGATGTATGGGTAGTAGCACCAGAAACCGAGCAAAGTGGCGTGGCGCATTCGTTGACATTGCACGAGCCTTTACGTATTCGCAAAATTAGCGCCAAGCGATTTGCCGTTAAAGGTACGCCAACGGATTGTGTGCTACTGGCAGTAAAAGCAATTATACCTAAAAAACGCAAGAAAATTTCGTTAGTGCTATCCGGAATTAATCGCGGTGCGAACTTAGCCGAAGATGTAACCTATTCTGGAACTGTAGCCGTTGCCATGGAAGGCACATTACTGCAAATTCCTTCAATTGCGCTTAGTTTGGATATGACAGAAAATAAAGCCGAGCAGTGGGAAACGGTTGAAAAACACGCACCCGACCTAATTCGCAAACTGCTTATGATCAATTGGCCGGATGATACGTTGTTAAACATCAATTTTCCCGAAGTTCCGCCAAGTGCAATTAAAGGGGTAAAGATCGCCCCGCTAGGCAGACGGCAAATTAATGAAAAGCTGGTGAAGCGTCTCGACCCGAAAGGCCGCCCTTATTATTGGATTGGCGCTCCGATTAAAGATGATTTTGATCGTCCGGGGGTAGATATTGTGTGGATTAACGATGGCTATATTACCGTTACTCCGCTTTCTATAGATTTAACAAATTTTAAAATGCTAGAGCAAATTCGCGAAGAGTTTGAGTTTGCTTCATGATAGTTTTATGTGCAATAAAAAGAATAATTGATGCAACATGCCAATGATAAAATCCGTCTACTAATGAAGCTGCGTCGCGAAGGCGTGACCGATACGCGTGTTTTATCAGCGATAGAAAGTACGCCACGTGAAGTGTTTGTAGATGAGCGTTTTCGCGATCAGGCCTATGAAGATACGGCACTTCCTATAGATTCGGGGCAAACTATCAGCCAGCCAACTGTGGTCGCATGGATGACATGGGCATTGCAGGTGGGCGAGCGGATGAAAGTGCTGGAAATTGGCACGGGCAGTGGATATCAAGCAGCGATTCTATCAAAACTATGCCGCAGATTATATACCGTTGAGCGTCACAAAGACTTATTGCAACAAGCAGAGAAACGCTTTGAAACCTTGCGCTTACGCAATGTAACCACACGCGCCGGTGATGGTAGCAAGGGCTGGCCAGAGGTCGCACCTTTTGATCGGATTATTGTCACCGCTGCCGCTGGTGAGGTTCCAAAAAACTTGCTGGAGCAACTTTCTATAGGCGGTGTTATGGTCGTGCCTGTTGGCGAGCAGGGTAACGAGCAAATTTTGCTACGCATAGAACGCACCGAAGATGGTTTTCACACGCAGCATCTGATGAATGTGCGCTTCGTGCCACTGGTCAATGAAAAGTAAATTTTCTTTGGGTTATCTTGTAGAAGTTCTTTATTTTATCCACAAAATACGGTATGCTGTGGATAACTTAACATAGGTAATGTTATCAATGCATCTGTGCATTTGAACTTCAAGTAGGAGTAAGCTATGAAATTTCGCGCCCTTGTCACCATTCTCACTAGTACTGTAGCGCTCTCAGCCTGCATGACGCAATCTCCTGCGCAAGTCGTGATGAAAGGAAATAATTTTTACGGCACAAAAAACGCCGAGCCAATTCAAGTGGCGGCAGCAGCTCCTGGCAATAACGCCTCTCGTAATGTTATAGCAACACCGGTGTCTAAGCCTGAGCCACAAATTACTTATGCGCACAAAGCTGCGCCAGTTGCACCTGTAATAGAAGTAGCATCCGTAGAGCCGCGCCCGTCTTATGGGTTTAAGCCATCGGCAGATACAATGGCTGTGCGTGAACGTAGCGATTTAGCACAAGTTACGGTAAAAGAACTTGAACCGCTTACGGCATCTAAAGCTACTCCTGTACCAGAAACACCAAAAGTGGTGGCAATGGATTTGCCGGATCCTATAATTAACACTCCTCGCGAAGTTCTGCCGGAGCCGCAAGCGCGGGTGGTGGCTAATACCAGTGCGATTCCTAATGTTGCCGCGCCAGTAGTTAGCGCGAATAGCGGATTTATATGGCCGGTTAAAGGTAAAATTATTTCGCAGTTTGGCCCTAAAACCGGCGGTGAATATAATGACGGAATCAATATTGCCGCGCATGAGGGCGAGCCAATTGTTGCCGCTGCGGATGGTGAAGTTGTGTATTCTGGAAACGAATTGCGCGGCTACGGCAATATGATAATTATTCGTCATAACAATGGGTTAATGAGTGCCTATGCCCATGCAGACAGAGTGCTGGTGAGCAAAGGTGAGTCTGTACGTCAGGGGGTAACCATTGCCACAGTAGGAAAAAGTGGAGGCGTAGATCAAGCGCAAGTCCATTTTGGAGTGCGCAAAGATAAAGAGCCTGTTGATCCTATGGTTTATCTTGGGCAAAACAACTACGCATCGCGTTAAGCTTGTTGCTACAACGCAATATTTTTGCGCCCAGCTAAATCTGTCATAAATTGCCACGCAACCCGGCCAGATCGACTGCCTCGGGTGATCGCCCATTCTAGAGCTTCTTTATGCAATGAATTATAGTTTTCTATACCAAAATATTTAGCATATCCATCTATCATGCTAAGATATTCTTCTTGGTTGCAGCCATGAAATCCTAGCCATAACCCAAATCTATCCGACAGCGAAACTTTTTCTTCCAATGCTTCGCTTGCATGAATCGCGGTGCCACGCTCATTTTCCATCATTTCGCGTGGCATAAGATGGCGGCGATTAGAGGTGGCGTAAAAAATCACATTATCAGGACGGCCAGCAATACTTCCATCCAACACGGTCTTTAAAGATTTATAGCTGCTGTCTTGTGCGTCAAAAGACATATCGTCGCAATATATAATATACCGCTTGGTATCATTACGAATAATATTCAACAACGCATCCAAGCTAGCTAAATCATCGCGGTGAATCTCAATAATAGATAAATTATTATAATCCTCAATTAGTTGTGCAAAAATAGCTTTGATTAGCGAGCTTTTTCCCATGCCTCGCGCACCCCAGAGTAGAGCATTGTTTGCTGGTAAGCCTTTGGCAAATTGCAGCGTGTTTTTTCTCAAAATTTCAGATACATGATCTATTCCCTGTAGCAGAGAAACGGGTAATGCGCTAAAATTTTCTACAGGAATCAGTTCAGTGCTTTGCCCTTGCCATACCCAAGCATTTGCCTTATCCAACTTCAATGCATCATGCGTTGTAGGTGAGATGCGTTCTAATGCTTCGGCGATACGTAGTAGGGCGGGAAGTAGGTTTTCTGTCTCGGTCATATGCTTCTCTTAATAATAGGATATTATTATGTCTAACACGAATGCTTCTCAAAACAAGCCACTTTCTTTGGTTTGGCTGCGCCGTGATTTGCGTTTACACGACCACGCCGCATTAGAATTCGCTTTAAATGATAATTCGCAGATTCAGCCATTTTTTATTTTTGATAGCGACATATTAAATAGATTTAAAAACAAAAAAGACAGGCGCTTAACATTTATTGCAGAGGCATTATGGAAAATACATAAAGCTCTGACAAAGCAAAACTCCGGCCTGCTGGTATTTTATGGCCGCGCTTCGGAAATTGTTCCAAAACTTGCGAATGTTTTGGAGGCAAAAAATGTGATCTGCGCTGAAGATTTCGAACCAGAAACAATGAAGCGTGATGCGATGGTAAAACAATCGCTTGAAAAAAATGCAGTAGGCTTCAAGCAGGTAGTAGATCATGTAATTTTTTCACCACGGGACGTGCTCAAAAAAGACGGATCACCTTACCTAGTATTCACACCCTACAGCAAAACTTGGCGTAGCGCGTTGCACTCACAAAGTTTTGCAGAAAAAAAGGTAAATTTAACCAAAAGTGCATTACCGGACATAGCTAATGTTCTAAAATCTTTGGCTAGCTCTGGTTTGCAGCGCATTGATTGCGGGGCTGGTGTTACGGCCATGCTTGATAGTATTGGCTACGTGCATAACCCCTTAGAGCTGTGGGCAATTGAAGATGCCCGCCCCCGTTTGGAGAAGTTTATTGGGTCACAAGTTAATAACTACAAAAATACTAGAAATTTTTTGGCACAAAACGGCACAAGTATGATTTCTCCATATTTGCGCCATGGTATTTTATCTATCAGAGAGCTAGCGCGATTGGCTGTAGAGCAGCGTAACTCGTATATTTGGATGAACGAGTTAATTTGGCGCGAGTTTTATATTATGGTGCTATATCATTTTCCGCATTCAGCGCATATGGAGCTTCAAGAAAAATATCAGCATCTGCAATGGAGTGATAACAAAGAAAACTGGCAGGCTTTCATTGAATCACGCACAGGGTATCCGGTGGTGGATGCGGCAATGCGACAGCTACACGAAATTGGCTGGATGCATAATCGCGCCCGCATGATTGTAGCGAGCTTTCTCACTAAAGATTTACATATAGACTGGCGTTGGGGAGAAGAGCATTTTGCCCAATGGCTAATGGATTATGAATTGGCTTCAAATGTCGGGGGCTGGCAATGGGCAGCATCAACCGGCACAGATGCCGCGCCATATTTCAGAGTATTTAACCCAGTTACGCAGAGCGTGCGATTTGATGAAAAAGGGGATTATATTCATAAGTGGCTTCCGGAGTTAAAGCAAATGCAAGGCAAAGACGTGCATTTTCCGCCCCTGTTATTGCGGCCAGATTCTTACGCAAAACCTCTAGTGGACCACAAAGAGGAGCGCTTAAAAGCGATCGAAATGTTCAAATCTTCATTGCCTGATTAATCGTACATTCAATGTATTGCGATGATAAAGCAAGCATAAAAAAAGGCAGCCAATTGGCCGCCCTTTCTCAAAACTATAGTGCAGTGACTATTCGTCACGCAGCTGGCGTTTACGCTCCAGTTTGCGAGCACGACGAATTGCTTCTGCAGATTCGCGAACGCGTTTCTCGGAAGGTTTTTCGTAATGGCGGCGCATTTTCATTTCACGGAAAATACCTTCGCGCTGCATTTTCTTTTTCAGCGCGCGCAGGGCCTGGTCTACGTTATTATCACGTACGACAACTTCAACCACTTGCTGTTACCCCCTTCCACGATTTCTCTAAAAGTTTATGTATATAGCGAAGACACGCTTATATCAAAAAGGATGTTCATTATAAAGCATAATTTTCAGAAAGTCGAGTTGAGGGTGCAATTTATTGTATTTAGATGCGCCAAGCCGTTTGCATTTCATGGGGGGCGAGGGTAAAGTAGCAGTCTTTTTAGCCGCCAAAAGTAATCAGACCAAGGAGAATAGCTATGACCCAAGTGGGAAATATTGCTGCAGATCAGTTGCGCAGCATTGTAGAGCGCATTGAGCGCTTAGAAGAAGAAAAAGCCAATATTGCCTCGGATATTCGCGATGTTTAT
>JAKUPQ010000093.1 GCA_022450665.1 Alphaproteobacteria bacterium
CATTCCATCTGCAAGCTACTGGAAACGCGATGCTTGTGTTCGCACAAAGATGGTAGTATAGCTTGGCACTTGAAAAAGAACGAAGATGGATTTGTTGCATGCACAATTCAGACAACCGCCCTACCCGCGATGAAGCTGAGCAAGCCGTAAAGGTGCTATTGCGCTGGGCAGGAGACGACCCAGCCCGCGAAGGTCTGCTGGACACACCTAAACGTGTTACCAAGGCATTTGAGCAATATTTCAGTGGATACGATACCGACCCTGCAGAGCTGCTTAGCCGTACATTTGAAGAAGTAGACGGCTATGACGAAATGGTGGTGCTGCGTGACATTCGCTTCGAATCCCATTGCGAACACCATTTGGCACCATTTATTGGTGTTGCGCATATTGCCTATTTGCCCGAAACCCGTGTTGTCGGCATCAGTAAATTGGCACGACTGGTAGATGCCTATTCTAAACGATTGCAAATACAAGAAAAGCTAACGGCGCAAATTGCGAATACCCTAAATGATGTGCTGCAGCCTAAAGGGGTTGCGGTAGTACTGGAAGCACAACATCAGTGCATGACCACCCGTGGTGTGCATAAAACTGGCGTGACGATGCAAACCAGCCGCATGCTTGGATTATTTCGACAGGATCCTCGTACACGACAGGAATTCTTCAGTCTTATGAATGCTCCACGCACGATTACGGCATAACTATGATCAACCTGCGCCCAATATTACAGGTAAACGGCATTCTGCTGGCTATTTTGGCCGCCGCCATGCTGTTGCCTGCATTTATCGGCTATATTCTCGGTAATCCGGATTGGAAAGTTTTTCTTTTCTCTGCATTTATTACCGCGTTTATTGGCAGTGGCCTGTTTATTACCAATCGCGGCTTCAAAGGCGAACTTAATATCCGACAGGCTTTTGTATTTACCTCGTCTTCATGGGCTATTCTTCCGGTATTTGGCGCATTGCCTTTATACTATTCGGGCTTCGGACTGACATTTACCGATGCATATTTTGAAGCGGTGGCCGGATTTACTACGACCGGCTCTACCGTTATTAGCGGATTAGATACCGCCACCCCCGAATTATTGCTTTGGCGCGCATTGCTGCAATGGCTGGGCGGCATTGGAATTATTGTGTTTGCCATCGCCATTTTACCAATGTTGCGCATTGGTGGTATGCAGCTATTTCGGAGCGAGTCTTCGGAAAAAGAAAAAATTCTCCCCCGTGCCGCACAAATCGCCAATGCCATTGCTGCGGTATATGGGTTAATAACCCTTGTTTGCGCCATTACTTATTGGCTATGTGGCATGTCAGGTTTTGATGCAATATGTCATGCTCTCACCACCGTATCTACCGCTGGATTTTCTACCTATGATGCCTCGTTCGGGCATTTTCAGAATCCTAAACTGGAATATGCCAGCACAATCTTTATGTTAGTCAGCGCATTGCCTTTTTTACTTTATTACCAAATGCTCCGTGGTCGCCATCAGGATATGTGGCGCAACACGCAGGTGCGTTGGTTTTTAGCCATTTATGCCATGTCTACCGCTATTATGGCGTTATGGTTGGTTACCAAGCACCCCATGAGTTTTGAAGAAGCATTTCGCCTCTCGGCATTTAATGTCGCCTCAATCGTTACCACCACGGGTTATGCCTCTACCGATTATACCTTATGGGGCTCTTTTGCGGTGGTGTTCATGTTTTTGCTTGGCGTAATGGGCGGCTGCTCTGGCTCCACCACAGGCGGAATTAAAGTGTTCCGCTATCAGGTTTTATTTGAAACCGCCAAATCGCAGATTAATCAGCTCATTCAACCCCATGGTGTGTTTTTACCAAAATATAACCACAAGCCCATTTCCGATGCGGTTTCCAACTCGGTGATGACCTATTTTATATTATTTGCCATGACATTCACCGTCACCGCTATGTTGCTGTCGCTTATGGGTCTGGATTATATTACCAGCTTGTCTGCTGCCGCCTCTGCAGTAGCAAATGTTGGCCCCGGCCTTGGCCCCATTATTGGCCCCAGCGGCAATTATGCCCCCCTGCCCGATGGCGCAAAATACCTGCTTTGTTTCACAATGATTGCAGGACGTCTTGAGTTGTTTACCGTTTTAGTGTTATTCTCACCTAGTTTTTGGCGTGATTAATAAAGTTAAAACTTATGGTGAATAATCCGTTTCAGGAAATAGCCGTTTCGCTGCTGCATTCGCTAGTGGCGTTTGACACCACCAGTCAAAATTCCAATTTAGATTGCATCGACTATATCGAATATTATCTTCATACCTTGGGTGTGCACGCCACACGCCTGAATAATGCCGATAAATCGAAAGCCAGCCTGATTGCCACTATTGGCCCTCGCAAAGCAGGTGGCATTGTGTTTTCCGGACATACCGATGTTGTGCCTGTACAAGGACAACCATGGCGCACCAGCCCTTTTGAGCTTACTGAAAGTGACGATAAATTACGCGTTCATGGGCGCGGAACATGCGATATGAAAGGCTTTATTGCCTGCACGCTTGCCATGATACCTTTCATTAAAAGTCATTCTAAAGCTCCTGTGCATCTGGCCTTTTCTTATGATGAAGAAATTGGCTGTCTTGCAGCCCCCGCTATTGCAGATTTTTTATCCAATCAAACATGGCGCCCCGATTTGGTGGTAATTGGCGAGCCAACCAACATGAATGTGATTGATGCCCATAAAGGTGCATATTCCTATATTACGCGCATTACCGGACTCGAAGGGCATTCCAGCAAACCGCATTTAGGGGTGAATGCGGTGATGGCAGGCGGTGAAATTATCCATACCCTCAATCAGCTTGCAGCAGAATACCGCCAGCCCAACCGGTGTAATGAGCGCTTTGACCCGCCCTATACCAGTATTCATGTAGGAAAAATGGCAGGAGGCTCTGCCCGCAACATCATACCCAATGAATGCGAGATTGTTTGGGAAGTGCGCGCTTTGCCCGGTCAGGATGTTGCCCCTATCTTAGATCGCGTAAATAATCGTAGTGAGGAGTTGCTACATCACATGCGTATGGTGCATCCCGAGGCTAATATAATTACCACTCAACAATCTTTTGTGCCTGGCCTCAGCCCTGATTTAGATAACCATCACTCTCACTGTGTAATGCATGCTGCGGGCAGCAACGCCTCTAGCGCCGTAGCGTTTGCCACAGAAGCAGGAATTTTTCAAAACCATGGCTTCACCACGCTGGTGTGTGGCCCGGGCAGCATAGAGCAAGCCCATAAAGCGAATGAATTTGTCACTTACGAGCAACTTAGTGGTTGTTTAAATTTCATAGATCATTTAATTCATGAGTTTCCTTACAACCACTAATTTCAGGAGTGCGCATGACGCATTGTTTCAAACGGCGTATCACGCCGGTGTTTTTGCTATTATGCGCCACATTTTTTTTAGCGGCATTAAGCCCGCAACCAACAACAAAATGCAAATGGAACCGCCTAGTGGAATCTGATAATTGCGCCACACCTGAAGCGTATCGCCCTGAGCATAATGGCATTATGCGCCTGTATAATATGTTTCCACGCAACTATGGCAATATAGATGCAATGACCGCCGATCTGCCGCGTATACAAGCGATGGGATTTACGCATGTGTGGCTAAACCCCATGCATGAAACCACCGCAGTTGAAAAAAAGAAATGGCCGGAGGGCACTCCCAATGGGTTAAAGGGCAGCCTGTATTCTATGCGCGACCCATTTATGATTAACCCCGATTTCAGCACAGTGCCCAAAGAAGAGCGCGCCAATATGAGCCGCGATGAAATATGGGAGCATGATAAAGCCGCAATGCAACGCTTTACCGCTAAAACCACACAGCTTGGTATGGTGCCAATGTTTGATTTAGTGTTAAGCCACCTCGCCCCCGATTCTGCCATTGTAGATGGCACTCACCCACATTATAAAGCAGTGGATACCAAACCATGGTTTGCACGCTATGAAAACGGGGAGCCAAAACGCCACGGATTGGATCAGGATGGCAATATCCTGCCCGATATCAAGTATCCCGACAAAGAAGTATGGGATGACGTGGTAATGCTGGATTACGAAACCCCAGAAATCCGCGACCAGATCACCGAGCATTTGTGGAAACCCTTTGTGGATGAATACTACGATATGGGCTTTCGTGGTATTCGCGTAGATTCTGTAGCCAATAACAACCGCGACGTAATGCGCGATACAATTGGCCATTTTCGTGACAGATTCCAAAACGAATTTGGCCTAGAGCCAACTATTTTGGGCGAAAGTCTGGGTGGCACAATGGAGCAGCAAGGAAAAATACGTGGTCACGCCACGCATTTATATAATAGCGCCTATTGGGTGCAAAACCTTACTGGCCCAAACATTAGCGACGACAAGCGCGATGCGAAAACCCTGTGGCAAAGCGATGATAACTGGTTTTTGCATGAAGCAGGGCAAAAGCAGGATATCATTTTCAACGATGCCGAAGGCAATGTGATTTCGCAGCGTCAAGGCGGTACTGTCGGCTATGCCGGATCCCATGATGAAATGCCGTGGATTTATCATTTTCCGAAGGAAGGTGAATCTATGGAGCATGATGCACTGGATGCGATGTTATTTAAATCGCAGGATCTGGATTACCCCCTTGATGAAATCGCAGCAGTACAAAGCCTGCGTGAAAAAGTTGCCGTGGCGGCGCTAATTTCAGATGGTGGGTGGTTCATGACCTCGTTTGACGATAAAGCCGACACCACTTTACGTTCGGTGTTCGACAAACAAACAGAAGGCGTGCCATTGGCCGATTTATCACCCATGGTAAGCGATATTAACGGCATATTAAAATCTATGCCTCAAACAGAATTTGGCTCATGGGCGAAACGACGCTTTTTAGAAGATCGCGATAATCTGGTAATAGTGGAGCGCCACACAGGCTTTGGCTACAAAAAACCAAGCAATGTTGTTATTATCAACACTACACCAGAGCAAAATACTACTCTCACCATTAATGAGCTGCAAGCGATTGCGGATATGACCCGCCATAACGTGCATGACTTCATTGATGGCAAGCATCTGCATTTTGGTCGTGGTGTAGATTTGCCGCAAAGCTTACAACAAAGCCATTACAATCTTTCAGAAGGCTTTGCCAAACGCATTGAAAATGACCGCAAACTACCAAAAATCTCAAAGTTAGATCGTAATACATAGTCGTTCCTGGCATAATGCCACAGTCAAGTTTGTATGAAAATTTGCTATTGCAACGCAAAATAGTTGACCGCAAGCGGCTGTGGCTATAGAAATTAGCATCTACTCAGCGCATACACGTTCGTTTTATCATAAATACTACAGGAGCGCGGAACATGGCAGCAACCATGCTCGATCCAGCAGATATCGTTATTTTTGGCGGCACAGGCGATTTATCGCTACGTAAAATTATGCCTGCCCTGTATTACCGTCACAAAGAAGAGCAGTTGAATCCGGCAGGGCGTATCATCGCCATTGGCCGAGGCGCGATGACGCATGAAGAACTTGTTGCGCTGATATTAGAGCATTGCAAAAACTACATCTCCAAAGACGATTGGGACGATGCCATATGGAAAGATTTTGCCAAGCATTTACATTATGCTCAGGTAGATGCCCAAGACAGCACCAGCTATAAAAGCCTCGCTAAAATCCTTGATGACAGCCCACGCGAAATTCGCATGTTTTATCTTGCGACCCCCGCGACAATCTTTGGATCAATTTGCGAAGAACTTCGCGCACACGAGCTGATCACGCCAACGTCACGCGTAGTTCTAGAAAAGCCACTGGGCTACGATATGACTTCATTTCGCAGCATCAACAATGCGGTTCTAAAATGCGTAGACGAAAGTCAAGTCTATCGCATCGACCACTATCTTGGCAAAGAAACCGTACAGAACTTAATGGTTCTACGCTTTTCTAATAATATATTTGAGCGTTTATGGAGCAGCGATTCTGTTGACCATGTGCAAATAACTGTTGCAGAAAGCATTGGAGTAGGCTCACGCGGTGGGTACTATGATAAATCCGGCGCAATGCGCGATATGGTGCAAAATCACCTGTTGCAGCTTTTATGCCTTGTTGCAATGGAAGCGCCGCATGAAATTAATCCCGATAGTGTGCGAGACGAAAAACTTAAAGTATTGCGCTCTTTACGTCCCATTCCTCAACAGGAAATTGGCAGCAATACTGTACGTGGACAATATCGTACCGGTACCGTGGATGGCAAACCCGCCCAAACTTATTTGGAAGATATTGAAAAAGGCGCAAGCGACACCGAAACATTCGTTGCCATCAAAGCCCATGTAGATAACTGGCGTTGGTCTGGTGTACCGTTTTATCTACGTACCGGCAAACGCATGGCACAGCGCTATTCGGAAATTGTGATTCAATTCCGTCCCGTCCCGCATAACATTTTCCCAGGGCTTACGAGCGAACCGGTGGCAAATAAACTCATTATTCGACTGCAGCCTAATGAAATCGTGAAACTACAAATGACCACAAAAGTCCCCGGCCCCGGCGGTTATCGTTTGAAGCCAGTATTTTTGAACCTAAGTTTTGCCGATGCTTTTAACGAACGCTACCCCGATGCCTATGAACGTTTGCTCATGGATGTGGTGCGGGGTAATCCTACCCTATTCATGCGCACCGACGAGGTGGAAGCTGCATGGAACTGGACTGAGAATATTTTGCATGGCTGGGAACATGCGCGTCAGTCGCCACAACCTTATACCGCCGGATCGTGGGGACCTTCAGACTCTTTTGTATTAATGGCGCAAGATGGGAATAAATGGCATGAAGACTTTTGATCAAGATGACGACATCTATATTGGTGAATCCGTGCATTTTCAGAGCTTTGCCGATAAAACCGTGTTAGCACAGCATCTGGCAAACGATGTGGCAGATATGCTGCGCGCCGGCATTGCAGAACGTGGCACTGCTTCCATGGTAGTTTCTGGTGGCTCTACGCCTAAACCATTCTTTGAAGCGCTGGCAAAAGAAAAACTCGATTGGGAAAACATTTATATTACTCTAGCCGATGAGCGCTGGGTAGATGGCGACCACCCCGACAGTAACGAAGCGCTTGTACGTGAATGCTTTCCAGATAATGCACGTATTGTGGTATTAAAAAGTCATGCAGACACTCCCCATGCTGGCTACAGCCAATCTGATGCTCAGCTTGACAACATACCACGCCCCTTTGATGTAGTGATTTTGGGTATGGGCGATGATGGGCATACGGCATCGTTTTTCCCTCATAGCGAAGGGCTGAACGAAGCGCTTAACCCTGAAACAACCACTATTTCATGCGCACTGATTATCCCACCCGAATATGCGCCGCATCCGCGTATTACCCTGAACCTGCCCCCGTTTTTAAATTCGACGAGCATGTTTATGCAAATT
>JAKUPQ010000094.1 GCA_022450665.1 Alphaproteobacteria bacterium
GGGCGAATGACAGGCACAAGCTTGTTCCAGTCAAGAATGCACCTCCCGTACCCACCCACTTAGGCAGGCGCGGGAGGACTAATTCCAGATAACGCAAATGCGTATGCCCAGAATTAGCGAAAAGCAATGAAACGGGCAAATGAGGGGGCAAAACAACATAATGGCGCTGTTTTTATCGACATACACCAATAAGGTGGACAAAAAGGGGCGGGTTTCCGTTCCTGCGTCGTTTCGCGCTGTGATTGCCAGCCAGAATTTTTCTGGCATTGTTGCCTATGATTCGTTCATTAACGCATGTGTAGAAGCTTGTGCGATGGATCGCATAGAAAAGCTCCACAATCAAATTGAGGCGCTGGATCCGTTTTCGGAAGAGCATGATGCCTTTGCCGCGACCATTCTGGGCGGTAGTCAGCAATTGCCTTTTGATAGCGAAGGGCGTGTGATGTTACCTAAGGCGATGATGGATGCTGCAGGAATTATTGATCAGGCCGTATTTGTAGGCAAGGGGCAAACCTTTGAAATATGGGAGCCTAAGGCTTTTGAAGAACATATGGCAGTTGCCCGCAAGCTCGCGCAAGAACGGCGCTCGCAGCTACGTGCAACCCCAAAGAAATCAGGAGATGAGGCATGACAGAGCGCAACTCCTCCTCCCTCCGCTTACCTCACGCGCCTGTCATGCTTCACGAAATGCTGGCTGCCCTGAATCCTCAGGGTGGCGAGCAAGTCGTGGATGGTACGTTCGGTGCAGGGGGGTATAGTTCGGCTATATTAGATGCAGCGGATTGTGCCGTTTATGCGATAGACCGTGATAGCCATGTAAAACATTTTGCCAGTCAATTAAAGGCGGCACATGGTGAGCGATTTGTATTTCTTTCCGGATCTTTCGGCCAAATGTTGCAGCTATTAGCTGCGCAAGGTGTGGATCAGGTAAATGGTATCGTGCTGGATATTGGTGTGTCATCTATGCAGATAGATGAAGCAGAGCGTGGTTTCTCTTTCAAGAAAGACGGCCCGCTTGACATGCGGATGGCGCAATCCGGTGTGACTGCTGCAGAATTGGTGAATCAAGCGTCGGAAGCAGAGCTTGCGGACATTATCCATCACTATGGCGAAGAAAAAGCTGCCCGTCGCATTGCAAAGGCCATAGTGGCGGCACGCGAAGTGCGGCCTATTGCCACTACGCATCAACTGGCAGCGCTGGTGGCAAAAGTTGTGGGACGTGGCAAAGGCAAAATTGATCCGGCTACCCGTACTTTTCAGGCATTACGTATTCATGTGAATGATGAGCTAGGCGAATTGGTGCGGGCATTGCAGGCAGCCGAGCGTGTATTGGCACCCGGAGGGCGTTTGGTGGTGGTGACGTTTCATTCGCTTGAGGATCGAATTGTAAAAAAGTTTTTCCAATCACGTAGTGGCGCCTCAGAAGAAACAGTTTCGCGCCATATGCCGCTTATAGAAACAAAACAGCAAGCGGGTAGTTTTGAGTTAATTCACCGCAAGGCACTGAAGGCAAGCGATGAAGAAGCTGCGCAAAACCCCCGCGCCCGTTCGGCTAAGCTGCGTTATGGCATACGTACCGAAGCGATAGCTATGGAAGCTTCGTTTTATCCAGCGGCGGAGGTGCGTCATGCGTCTATCTAGTGTTATCTGGGTAATGGTGGTAGTGGTTGCGGCATCTATGCTGTATGGCGTGAAATATAGCGTGCAAACCATGGACGAAGAAATAGCCGTAATTCAAGCGCAAATTAAAGAAGAGCGCAATGCTATTCATGTGCTAAAGGCAGAGTGGGCGTATTTATCGCGCCCGGAGCGTATTCGCATTTTAGCCGAAAAGCATTTACAGGTGCAGCCAATGGATGGCAAACAAATGCTGGAATTGGCTGATGTGCCATTCTCGCCCGATGCGCCGGTGCAGTTGGTGCATGGTGATGCTAATACACCAAACTACAATAGCCTGCAAGCCGCGCCCATTCCACGTATGAGGCCTGGAGTTATTCCTGCGGGAGGGATGGGCTATGTACGGTAGCAATCGTCATTCTGCACCCGCTACTGAAAAACGCCGTTCCAGCCGTATTGTTATTATCGAAAGTACGGGAAAGCGCGTGCTGGAGCAGAGTCGTTTGCGACTTGCTTGCGTTGCATTGGTGTTTTTATGTAGCTTTTGCGCGATAGCTGTGCGGTTGGTAGATGTTTCTACCCGTGGGCTATTTGATAGCAGCATTAATACACTGGCGGATTATCGTGCAACCAAGCCTGTGCATCCTCGCGCAGAAATACTGGATCGCAATGGTGAGGTGTTGGCTACCACGCTACGCACAGCGTCGCTCTATGCCAACCCTAAGTTATTGCGTGAGCCGGTGGTGATAGCTGAGCAGCTAAAAAAAGCGTTGCCTGATATTGATGAAAAGCAAATTGCTAAGCGTTTGTCTTCTGACCGTAGTTTTGTGTGGATTAAGCGGCACTTAACACCAAAAGAACAAAAAATTATCAACGATATGGGTGTTCCCGGATTGAATTTTGAACCGGAATATAAGCGCATTTATCCGCAGGCCAATTTATTCGCCCATGTATTGGGGTATGTAGATGTTGATTCGAAGGGAATGGCAGGCATAGAACGCGGATTCGAAGAGTTTTTACGCGACGAAGACGGGCACGCCGAGCCGTTGAAGCTATCGGTAGATATGCGCGTTCAGGCAATTTTACAAGAAGAGCTGCAAGCCTCGATTAAAGAGTTTCGCGCTATTGGTGGCGCTGGTGTGGTGATGGATATCACTACGGGCGAGGTGGTTGCCATGACCAGCTTGCCGGATTTTGACCCTCATGAGCCAGGGAAAGCTGATGCGGATGCGCGTTTTAATCGTGCAACCATGGGTGTGTATGAAATGGGCTCCACCTTCAAGACTTTCACCATGGCAGTGGCCTTGGAAAGTGGCGTTGCCAATATGCGTAGCAGCTACGATGCCACTAAGCCTATCCGTGTGGCGCGTTTCACCATTAACGACAGCCATCCCGAAAACCGTTGGCTGACAGTGCCAGAAATATTCGCCTATTCCTCCAACATAGGAACCGTAAAAATGGTGATGGATGTTGGCTCTAAGCGCCAGCAAAGCTTTATGAAAAAACTTGGAATGCTGGATGCGGTGGAGATGGAAATTCCAGAAGTTGCCGATCCGCTTCTGCCAGATCCGTGGCGCGAAATTAACACGATGACAATATCCTATGGGCATGGAATTGCAGTGACGCCAGTGCATTTGGTACGCGCCATTGCTTCCATTACCGGCAAAGGTAATTTATTGCCGGTTACGTTTGTAAAAGACGGAAACATGGGTAAACCCACTGGTGAGCGTATTTTAAGTGAGGCCAATGTAGTGAATGTGCGCAAGTTGTTGCGTCTGGTGGTAGAGCACGGCACTGGCAGTAAATCGAATGCGCAGGGATATCGCGTGGGCGGAAAAACCGGAACGGCTGAAAAACTAGGCAATGGCGGTGGATATAAAGCCGATTCAAAAATGGCTTCGTTTGTCGGAGTGTTTCCTATAGATGATCCGCGCTATGCAGTGCTGGTGATGGTGGATGAGCCAAAAGGCACCAAGAAAACTTGGGGTTACGCCACTGGAGGTTGGGTATCTGCGCCCGTGGTAGGAAATTTTGTAAGCCGCGTGGGGCCACTTTTGGGGATTCGCCCGATATATGAAGTGCCGCAGCAAAAAAGCGCGAAAGCAAAAAACAATAAAAGCTGGGTGTACTATGACGGAGGGGCGGTGCATGCGATATCTTTCTGATTTAGTAGGCAATGAAATAGATAAGCACAATCTGCCACCCCATTGGCAGGAGATTGATGTTATGGGTATTACCGCAGATTCTAAAGCGGTGCGCCCTGGCTACGTGTTTGTGGCGATAGCTGGCACTAAGCACGATGGGCGCGATTACATTGCCGATGCAATCAGTCATGGCGCGGTAGCGATTTTAACTTCGCAACTGCCCGACGACATGGCGCCGCCAAAAGTTCCGGTGCTTCACAGCAGCAATGTGCGTCATTCTATTGCTGTAATGGCCGCACGTTTTCATGCACCGCAGCCCACATGGATAGCAGCGGTGACAGGTACGGATGGCAAAACATCCACCGCACATTTTTATCAGCAAATATGGCGTTTGCTGGATGTTCCGGCTGCGAGTATAGGCACCCTAGGCGTGGTTGCACCGGAGAACGTACCGGATTATCCCGCTATTAACACCACGCCCGATCCGGTATTGTTGCAATCAACGTTAAAAGATTTAGCGCTACATGGAGTGCAGCATGTGGCGATTGAGGCTTCCAGCCACGGTTTGGATCAACACCGTTTGGATGGCGCACATATTCGCGTGGCGGGGTTTACCAACCTTACCCGCGATCATTTGGATTACCACAAAACAGAAGAAAATTATTTTAATGCCAAACTGCGCCTGTTTACCGAAGTGATGGAAGGCGGGGGAGTGGCTGTTTTGAATGCAGATGAGCTACATTACGACGCACTCAAAAAAGCCAGCATCGCCACCGGTCATAAAGTGATGGGATACGGCAAGAACGGCGATGTATTAAAGTTGCTGTCACTGCAACCTCATGCGCATGGACAGATAGTGCGCATGAAAATTGACGGCAAGGAAGTAACGCTGGATGTGCCGCTAATTGGTGCGTTTCAGGTGATGAACATTTTGTGTGCTATGGGTATGGCTATTGCCAGTGAAGCCCAGCACGAAGCGCTATATGAAGTGATTCCACAGCTAAAAGGCGTGCCCGGACGTTTAGAGCATGTGGCAACACATCGCAGTGGTGCGCCAGTGTTTATTGATTATGCACATACCACAGGCGGGTTAGAAAGTGTGCTAACGCATATTCGCCCTCATGTTGAAAATAAATTGCATGTGGTGTTTGGATGCGGCGGCAACCGCGATCGTGGAAAGCGCCCACAAATGGGTGAAATCGCTGTACGGCTTGCAGATGTGGTGACAGTGACAGACGATAATCCGCGCTCTGAAAACCCTCATTTGATTCGCAATGATGTTATGGCGGGTTGCCCGAGCGCCACCGAAATTGAAGGTCGGCGCAAGGCCATCGAATATGCTATGAGCCAATTGCAAGCCGGCGATGCATTGATAGTGGCTGGAAAAGGCCACGAGAAAGTACAAATTATTGGTGATGTTACCCATCCCTTTGACGACGCAGAAGTGGCCAGAATGGCCGTTTCATCATGAAACCAGTCTAGTAGGACAAGCATATGTGGACGACAGCAGATATTGAAAAAGCAACCCAAGGTAATGGACAAGGCGCTAATTGGCGCGGCGAACGAGTGAGTATTGATACGCGTACATTAGAAGCAGGCGACATTTATGTGGCGCTGCAGGGCGAAAATGTGGATGGCCATAATTATGTGAAAGAAGCGCTGGAAAAAGGCGCTGTGGCCGCTGTAGTGCATCATATAGTGGAGGGTGCAGATGTTCAAAAACAGCTATTGGTGGAAGATACCGAAGAAGCACTACGCGAAATGGCGGCTTATCATCGCGCACGATTAAGCGCTACCTTTGTGGGGGTGACAGGTAGTGTAGGTAAAACGGGTGCGAAAGAAATGCTGCGCACAACCTTATCTACCAAGGGAAAAACTTACGCTTCTCACGGTAACTTTAATAACCATATTGGCACACCACTATGCTTGGTAAATATGCCAATGGATGCAGATTATGGCGTGTTTGAAATGGGGATGAATCATGCAGGCGAAATATCGCAGCTCTCTACCTTGGTGCAGCCCCATCTGGCAATGATTACTACCGTAGAGGCGGTGCATCTGGAGTTTTTTGATTCTGAAGATGCGATAGCCGACGCCAAAGCCGAAATTTTTGATGGCATGACAAAAAGCGGCAGTGCGGTGCTTAACGGCGATAATGTGCATTTTCTGCGCTTAAAGCGTGCGGCAGAAAAACACGGTCTGGGTAATATTATCAGCTTTGGTGTGAATGAAATGGCAATGTGCCGCCTCACAGAATACCGCGCTGATATGCATGGTTCGGAAGTGACGGCAACCGTCTCGGGGACGCCGTTAACGTATCGCATTGGTACGGTTGGTAAGCATTGGGCGCTTACCAGTGTGGCGGTGTTGGCAGCGGCAGATGCTTTAGGCTGCGATCTGGCAAAAGCGGCAGCAGCTCTCGAAACTTTCCATGAGCCTAAAGGGCGAGGAAAAATATCGGTACTGCCATGGCAGAGTGAAGCGGCAGGATTGTTGCTGGTAGACGATAGCTATAATGCCAGCCCGTCTTCCATGATGGCTGCTTTTGAAAAAATGTATGAACTTAAGCAAGCTAATCCAAATCGCCGTATGGTAGCAGTGCTGGGGGATATGCTGGAATTAGGCGATTTAGGGCCAAAAATGCATGCTAATTTAGCCCAGGCACTAAAAAAAGCAGAAATAGATGTTGTGCATACCGCAGGAAAGCTTATGAAAAACCTGCGCGACAAATTACCGACTCCTATGCATGGAAGCCATGCAAACACCGCGGCAGAACTACAAGCACCGCTAGAAGCTTCGTTGCAGGTGGGGGATGTGGTGCTGGTGAAAGGCTCGCAGGGTAGTAATATGTGGAAACTCGTAGATGCAATTGAAATTCTTTCAAAAACAGGCGCGCCTGTAGCGATTGATAGCAATAAAGGAACACGGCATGTTGTATAACTGGCTATACCCATTGGCGGAGCAGTTTGCGTTATTTAACGTATTTAAATATCTTACTTTCCGTAGTGGCGGCGCCATTTTAACTGCACTGATAATATCATTTGTTATCGGCCCTGCATGCATTCGTTGGCTAAAATCCAAACAGGGCGAAGGCCAGCCTATTCGTGACGATGGACCAGAATCGCACCTGCTTACCAAAAAAGGTACCCCCACCATGGGCGGGATTATGATTTTGTTTTCAGTCATAATTTCTACCTTGCTATGGGCAGATATTACTAATCAATATATCTGGATAGTATTGTTGGTGGTGCTGGGATATGGCGGTATTGGCGCCGCAGATGATTACCTGAAACTTACCAAACGTAATACTGATGGTTTGAGCGGAAAAGCCA
>JAKUPQ010000095.1 GCA_022450665.1 Alphaproteobacteria bacterium
TCCTTAATACCAAAACCCATATGAGTTTCCATTTCCTGTACCTTCTTGCTTACCAATAATTACATGAGTACCGTTGACAGAGTTATACTTTACCCATGCCGATAACGTAACATTCGTTGGGCGCAGCGTTCCCGAGTCATTAACATGCACATAATCGGTGCCGTTATTGAGCAGAACGCTATATTCATTCGCCTGCGGTGTTGGCGCGGTATCGCTGGAAAAACTGCCACCATTCGTCAATACGCCATTATTGCTATTGCCCGAAGAATCCGCAGCATTCACGCCAGCGCCTTCATCAAATCCCAAATGCATAACAAGACCGGCATTATCAAACACACTGGCTTGGTTGCCATAAATTGTTACATCAGCAGGGTCGAGAAGGTATAGGCCTTTATTGCCTTTATCAGCGCGCAAATCAGCATAGCCAACTGCAACGAGGGTTTCTTTACCCGAGGTTTCCAAAAACCCGCCATTTCCTCCTAATTTACCGCCAAGGCTTGTGACATTGCCACGAAAATCTGTGGTTCCATCACTCCATATTATCGTACGTCCACCATCGCCGCTCTCAACTGCGTTATTGATGATATAAGACTGCGGAGAAACATATACATTTTCTGCGGCAGCCGTTGTGCCTTTGCCTAAATAATCCCCACCTATTTTAATGCTACCGCCGGCGCGGCGCTCATGCGCTAAAAACTCAGCTTCACTGCGTACAGATTTATTCGCTGTAAGAGTCGCACTTGCAAGCGATGGCTTATGCGTTGGCGTGGGTGCCGAATGGCCGGATGCCTCAAATACACTTCCCGCTAACACGGCAATATCATCTGCTGTAATTGTGATGCTACCGCCCTGTTCACCTGCATCTTTACCCGAAACATCCAAATGCGCCTGTGCCACAACAGTACTATATCCACTGCGCACTCCTTTTTGAGACGCATCATTATTTATCACAGCATTACTGCCTTCGGCGGCAATAATAATTTTACCTTCGTGCTGACTTACGGTGGGGGCATTTAACTCTCCCCGAACGGCGATTAAGCTGTCTACAATATCTTTTCCTGCTGCTGCGGTCAGGGCAATGGTGCCGCCTTCGGCATTAATCGTGCCGGTATTGTTCACTAATTGGGTTTTAACCGCATCGCTCACAGCAACTTCTAACAAGCCATCCCCGTATAAATCCACTGAAAGTGTATCTCCAGATGCTAATTGTACCTTGCCCAGCCGAGCATTAATCACCCCATGGTTTGCCACATGAGGCGCCACTAATCCTACTAATCCCGCTTCTTTCGCTGTAATCGTTCCGACATTCACCACTTCTGCATTAGGATTGCCAGGAATGTTGAAATCGAGTTTACCATTCATAAAGTCACGGTTACTAATGTCGGCAGTGGTAGCTAACAGCCCGTTTACATCCACCTGACTATCGGCGCCAAAAAACACGCCATTGGGGTTAACCAACATCACATTTCCGTTTGCGGTCAGTTTGCCCATAATTTTTGATGGGTCTGCGTTATGCACACGGTTAAGCGCTGTGGCTGAGCTGGACGGCTGCTGAAAGCGCGTATGCTCATCTACCGCAATATCAAATTTACGCCAATCAATCACCGCATTAGCACTATTCTGCTTAACGGTTAGCACTTTTCCTGCAGAAGAAATATTTGCATTACCCCCTGTGACTACCCCGCCTTCCGGGTTAGCCATGGAGGTGGCTGGCCATAACAAACTCAGCGCCAAAATACTCACGCTACGCAGTGCCAGAATATGAAAATTTGTGTTTCTCATATTTTTATTATATGGGGCTTTTGTTAACAATTAGTTAACAGGCTAATTTATATAAATTTTTTTAAAAATTAACGCCAAGCTGCATAATCAAACGCGGATTATCACCATCGCCGTATATGGGGGCAGATGCGTCTTTGGTTAGAGGCCAGGCTAGCCCTGCAGAGGCTTGAACTCCTGAAGGGTGCGCTGCATGCACCCCTAATCCTGCGGAGGCAGCAGATATATCACTTCCACCGGTATCTTCATTCCACACTTTACCAATGTCATAAAATACATACGGGCTGAGTGTCGTTTCAGCGATAGTGTTTGCATTGCGATAGCGCAACTCGATGGCAGCCGCAACGCCATGGTCTCCTGTCAGTTCTGATGAATCATAAGCGCGGCCAAATGCCTGCCCGCCATAGCCAAACTCTTCAGATGAATAAAGCGGTTGCGATGCCCATTGTGCAGCCAATTTTCCTGTAAGCAGATAATTTGCACCCAATGCTTGCTGGCGGATATAATTCATATTTACACTGGTAAAATCTGGCTCCGCCTCTGCACGAGACAGGTTCAAATTACCTGGCTTGCTGGCCGACAAAATATCCAGCCCTTGAGTTAGCTGCACATCAATAAAGTTATAGCCATTCCAACGGTCTTGCTTGTTATAAGACAGCCCCGTACGCAATCCCCGAATATCCTCTTGCATCAATATGTTGCCTCCCAATACCGTGCTGTCGGTATTTTTAGCAAATGCTTTAATGAAAAGCTTCAGATCCTCCTGACGCTGATAGATGGGATGGTAGATACCGCCGAAAGAAATATCTTTTGAGCGGCTATCAATATCGTTAGCAGCAAGATTTGATCCGGGATTTGCCTTTACATAGCTCCCCGCAAATTCCAGCGCCCAATTCGGTGTAAATACGTATTGGTGACTAATAGAGCCGTATTTTAATTCGTCTGCAGGGAGTGATGAAAGCACTGAGAAAGTGGTTACATGACCAGGAGCAAAACTTCGTTGATGGGTTGCAATTGATTGATATGGCCCTAAAAAGCGCGATCCATAGTTATTTAACTCCAACAAAGTCAACGCCGCCGTTGGTGCGGCAGTAAGCACTAGCCGTGTTTCTCCTTCGCGGCCATATCCCAATGGCTCCAGCAATGCACGAAAGCTGTACCCATGCAACGCATTTAAACGAAGCAAAATTTCTTCCAGTTTTTTACTGGCAATCGGTTTGCTGTTTTTTATATTACTAATCAAATTTCGAATATATGACGTTTTGCTGAGTTGCGGGTCATCAAACTGCACTTCGCCTACAAACCCCTCCACCACAACTATAGTGATTTCACCATTTTCGATCTCTTGTGCCGGAACATAGGCGCGAGACAGAAAATAGCCCTTTTCACGATAAAGATTTGTCAATTCTTCGGCAAATTGCCAAACTTTACTCAGTGGAATTTCTTGATCAATTGACGATTGGTATATTGACTTATAAGTATCTTCACTAAAAGCGCGTGCTCCTTTGAGCCGAATACTTTTTAAAGTAAATTTTACAGATGCTGCATTTTCCGGCACTGCACGATCGGATGGCTCGGGCGTTACAATTTGTGGAATATTTGTGGTATCGTCATCAAAATCAGGTTGTCTGGCTTGCGGGTCTATACGGCCTGCATCGGCAGGACCCGGCACTCCTTGCGAAAATGCAGTATTATGCGCACCAGCGCAAACCGCTATGCTTAAAGCTATGGATAGAAAAATTTGCCGCTTTTGCATGTCTCTACATGAGTTATTATTGTTCTATCTTGCACTATAGCATTGTGTAATTATTGCGTTTTGTCAAAAACTAATTACTTAACCCCCATAAAGTTGCTACTTAATTCTTCTTCCATGCGACATTGTATAAATCAAAACGGCGGTCTTTTAAATTTTGCACCGTTCCGGTATTGCGACTCATAATCAGGCTTTCCAGACGCAAATCTGCAAAGGCGATCATTTCGGTATTTGCGGCACATTCTGCTGCGATTCCATCGCGGGCAAATGGAAAATCGCAGGGGGTAAATACGCCGCTCTCGGCATAGTGAATATCCATATTCTCCACATCAGGCAAGTTGCCCACTACACCCGCAGTAACAACGTACATTTGATTTTCTATCGCCCGTGCCTGACAGCAATAGCGTACGCGCAAGTGGCCTTGTCGCTCATCGGTGCAATATGGCACAAACAAAATCATTGCCCCTTGATCGGCCAGATAACGGGATGGCTCAGGGAACTCGCTATCATAGCAAATCTGTACGCCAATGGGGCCACAATCGGTTTCGATAGCATCCAGCTTATCGCCACCTTTAATATTCCACCAATAGGTTTCGTTAGGGGTGGGATGCAATTTAGCCTGCGTATGTACCGACCCATCGCGCAGGAACACATAGCAGACATTATAAATAGCACCATCGTGCAGCCGTGTTGGATGAGAGCCACCAATGATATTGATATTATATGAAATTGCCAATTGCTGCATAAACTCAACATAGCGCGTGGTATATTCTGTGATGCGTGCCACGGATTTTTCGGGGGTGAGACGTTCATTCTCCATCGACAATAATGCCAGCGTAACCATTTCGGGAAAACACACAAAATCGGCGCTATAGTCGGAAGCGACATCGATAAAATATTCCAATTGTTGTTCGAATTGCTTTTCAGAGGTAACCTTGCGCACCTGAAATTGCACCGTCGCCACCCGTACCGTATCAGGCAATCTGCCGCGCTGCTTACTTTTACTATGCTTCGTTACATCATGTGTATAAGGATTGCGCCATAACAGATGCACCGCATATCCTCGCGATTCTTTGTCGGACGGCAAATAATTCTCTAATACCCCAATCACCTCAAAGTCGTTAGAGAGCTGGAACCCTAGCACCGGATCCCGGAATTTCTTTTCCTGCACCAAGCTCACATATTCTTCTGCCGAGGTAACTTTTTTGTGTTTTTTTCCATAGCCGGGAATGCGTCCACCAAACACAATGCCTTTCAAATCGAATTCCTGACATAGCGTTTTGCGGGCGTTATACAGCCGCTGGCCTATGCGCTGGCCGCGAAATTCTTTGCTTACGCTTACCTCCATGCCATACAAATAATCCCCATCGGGATCATGCCGCGAGGCAAAACCATAGCCGGTGATTTCTTCCCATGTATGCGGCTTGAGCGCAACATTGCCCTTGATAATAAACGTTGCGCAATGGCCAACAATTTGCCCGTTATATTCCACCACAAACTGCCCTTCGGGAAACATGCTGATTTGTCCCCGAATCTGTTTTGCGTCCATTGCCACATCGTCATAATTGCTAACACTCAGTGCGACAAGGTCTTTAATGTCTTTATATTTAGCAAGGCGAACATTCAAAAGGGATTTTTCAAGTTTTGACATAGTATGCTTCATGGTTGGAGGACTAATAGCGCGCATTATACAATAAAGTGCAAAACAATGTGAATAAAGACTGCATAAGGAATCGCAAATCTAGCCTATCCTCACCACAGAATAAATTAATATTTTTTATATTAATTGTTAACAGTAAAAATTAATCACATTAACGCGCAAATGGGAGTTTATTGCCATTTTTCATAGTGATTCTCATAAATTACGCAACATTAGGTTTATAAAATCCTCTCATTTGTAAACGTATTGTTAACTATTTAGGGGGTAAAGTGAATACTAGACCTTATACCCATCTATAAAAGATGGGAGAAAAACATATAAAACCAGACCAGCGAGATGAACATGAAAAACTTTCCCGAAAAGTTCCTGTCCAACGAAACAGCGGTTCAACCCCCCAGCACAAGTCAAGGCGAACAGCCCCCTGTAGTGATTTCGGCCAATGATATGATGGCGTATCTCACCGGCAATAAACTGGTGCTGCCCGTAGGCAATGAAATTCTTGATGCCGATTTCACCCGCAGCGGTCGCGATTTGATGGTGGATATGGATGGGAAAAATGCCTATCTGGTTACTAATTATTATGCACAAGAACACCTGCCTGCCCTTGTCAGCAATAGCGGCAAGCAAATTCGCCCTGAGACGATTAAGGTTTTGGCAGGCGATCCTGCGGCCAACCAATATGCTGGCCCTGTTGAGGGCGCTGCACCCATTGGTAGTATAGGTAAGATTGCAGGTAAAGTTTATGTTAACCGTGGCGGCGAAGAGGTGCAACTGGATGCTGGCGCAGAAGTGTATCAAAACGACATTATCCGTACCGAAGACGATGGATCGGTAGGGATTACATTTGTGGATGGCTCGGTATTCAGCTTGGGCAACGATGCCCGCATGACACTGGATTCTTTGGTATATGACCCAAGCACCGGCGAAGGCGCATCTGAGGTTACTGTACTTAAAGGCATGTTTAAATTTGTCAGCGGTGATATTGCGGCAAATAACCCCGGCGACATGGTGGTAGAAACTCCCGTGGCTACTATTGGTATTCGCGGCACAACTGGCGGCGGTAATGTGCAAGGGCCGGGCATGGAGAACCAGTTCTTCTTAGAACCCAATGCCGATGGCACCGTAGGGTGGTTTGACGTGACTACTGAAGCAGGCACAATAAGCATGAACCAGCCGTATATGCAAGTGAGCATGGATAGCATTCACAGCGCACCTCCCGCACCGGACTTCACAACGCAAGAAGCTTTAACCCAACAATTCCAGCCTATTAACGATATTATGCCCGAAGGACGCTACGACACCCGTCCCGATTCGGAAAATGCTGCGGTCAATGCCCCTTCGCAAGAAGCGCTGCCGCAAGAAACCACAGCGAATGCGTCTGATGATTCAGCCGCAAACGCAGAAGCTGCTCCCCAAACCAGCGAAGAACCTGTCATTGCTCAAACCGATGACGCACCGGCTGCGGAAGAACCCGTTACAGAAGATGGCGCTTCCGAAGAAGTGGTGACAGGTGAAGAAATGGCTGCCGATGGCGAGTTAGCAGAAAGCAGTGAATTGCTGGAACTGGGCAATACCAACCCACAAACCGACGAAGCACTTCGATCTATGGATACGGTGGCTGAACAGGAAGCATCCGAAGCCATGAATGCGGGAGAAACCACCGCAGAAGGAACGAATTCTGACCAACTAATTCAAACCGCTGC
>JAKUPQ010000096.1 GCA_022450665.1 Alphaproteobacteria bacterium
AATGGCTATACGTATTGTCATGCTCGCTCCTTCGTTTTTATTATCTATTCATTACTATAAAAAACAGCCATACCGTCATACTACAGATAAGCAGCACTGAAAAGAGGATAAGCAACAGCTTGAAGAATTGGCGCTTTGTGCGCACTGGTCGCATATATATACCCACCAGCACCAAAATCACCTGCGAAAATAACGCAAGCACGATAACTATGCTGATAGCATTTTGCGCGGTTAACACAAATTCTATCATTCCGTTAATGAGCAATTCTGATTGGGTAGCAAACCGCTCAGATGCGTTGCTCATAGGTTTGCGCCATAGTGCAAATCCAGTCCGTGCAGGCCAATACAGGTAATTAAGAAGCCGCTGAATAATACTACCCAGAACACAGGTTTGTAGCGCTTTGCTACAGCCTTATCATTGCCATATGCTTTTTTGCGATGCATTAGCATTGCGGTGAGTATTTCGGAAGCTCCTACAAAGGTAAGTCCCCATGCCATTACTTCACCCAACAAGCCATCGAATAAAGGGTTTAAGAATTCCAACATTATGCATTTCCTTATAAAAAAAGCAGTTTAAGGCGTTCCATACAAACGATCTCCGGCATCGCCTAAGCCGGGCATAATGTAATTTTTCTCGTTCAGATGCGCGTCCAGCGCCGCACAATAAATAGGAATATCGGCATGTTTCTCGTTAAATACGCGCACACCTTCTGGCGCGGCCAACAATGCAACAAACCGTATGTTTTCTTTTTTTACTCCGTGTTTCAGCAATACATCCACCGCATACGCTGCCGAATTCCCCGTGGCCAGCATAGGATCGACCAGTAAAAACAAACGGTTTTTAACGCTGGGTAGCTTCACCATATATTCTACAGGCTTATGTGTTTGGGAATCACGGTACAACCCAATATTGCCCATACGTGCGGCGGGCATAAGCTCTAGCAAGCCGTCGGCAAGCCCTGTTCCTGCGCGCAAAATCGGCACAATTGCCACCATAGGTTTTTGGATATAGGGCGCGGTCATTTGGGTGAGCGGAGTTTGAATTGCGCGGAATTCCACTGGTAAATCCCGTGTAACTTCGTACCCCATTAACACGCCCACTTGTTTCATAAGCTGGCGAAATGTGCCAGTGCTGGTGGTTTTATCGCGCATACGCGAAAGCTTATCCTGCACCAAAGGATGGGTAATCAAATGAAAATTAGGAAATTCCGCCGCACGCTCTAAATCATTTTTTGTTACGGCGGGGGTGTCTTGGGGGAAAGTCATCATCGGTTGCACCTTTGCAGATTTATATAGTGCCTATAGAAAACCACAAATTTTTCTGCGTCAACTGCTGTATGTGACTAAACTGCACAAGCCATTATCAGCGGCTATGCCCTTTACCGATGTCTTGAGACGGAGGGGTTAAAGATACTCTAGGTAAATTCTCCATTTTATCTACCGCTTGCAACAAAGCTTCAGCAGCCGCTTGTTTGTCTTCATTCTGGTCAGTGGCCAGAGCCTGCACTTGTTCTTTATTGCCAAGCAACCATTTACGTTCGCTACTATCGGTGGCTGGCGAATAGCTTTGGCGGGCGATCAATTGTCGTTCGCTGTCAGGTGCATCTACCTGCCATACGGCCTCGGTCAGCGCCTCTTCGGTTTGCACGCCTTCAATTTTAAACTGCTTGCCCAAAAAGCCTTTACGCAATTGCTCATGACCCGCTTCAGGAGCGTTGCCTCTATCCGCAAACACTTCGTCCACAAGATTTTGCAGCCCATCAGATTTAATGAAATCGCCAATCAAATTGGCTTCTTTTGCAAGCATTGCCTCTGCCAATTTGGGGTCTTCGGCGTGTTCTGGGCGCAACTCCTTATATTTCTCAACGAATTTTTCTGGGTTTTCAGTTACATCTGCATCTAGCATGAGCGTAAATTCTGTACCATTCTCACGCACATTTTCCATGAGGGTTTTTAATTTATCGGTATTTAACTCCATTCCATCAGGAGTGCCGTCGGTGTTCTTTACAAAGAAAAATGCCTGATTATTGCCTAACATACTAGCCCTGCCATCTTGGGCAAGCTGCGGAAACTCGGTGGCTTGGAAGTCTTTGGGGTATGCATCCTCATTCACCAATCCCCCATGCTGATTATTGTCCATCAGTTCGTCAAATGCTTGTACAATTTGTGGGGTCTGCGTTTCTTGCTGCGGGGCATTTTGTGCGGGAGTGTCTTCAACCATTAGATTGCCCTGCTCGTCCAAACGATAGTTTTCTTCTCGCTCGGCTGGCAAAGCGGGGGCATCGGCGGAGCTTTCTTGTTCAGAGGCATCGCTATTAAAAAACTTTTTAACGCGCTCTACGGATGCGCTCACAAATGCGCTTACGCGGTTACGTACATCGTCAAAAAACTCTTTAATCATAATTCACTCTTTGGCAGAAATTTGCGTAAAAATACCACACATATATAGCAAAGGGGTTGTCATAAGTATAATGACAGTTTAATGAAACTTAGTAACGGCGATAGATTACAATGCGGCAGTAACTTTTTTCACAATATTCTGCGTGGTGATTCCAAAATGCTCAAACAGCTCTTCAGCGGGGGCTGATGCGCCAAAACCTTCCATGCCAATAAAAATGCCATCGCGGCCAATATACCGCTCCCAGCCAAATTTGGCGGCGGCTTCAACGGCTATTTTCAAGGTATTTTCGCCCAGCAACTCGCTTTGATAAGCGGCGGATTGCTTTTCAAACAGTTCCCAGCTTGGCATAGATACAACGCGACTGCGTATGCCTTTCTCGCGCAGTTGCGCCGCAGCTTCCACGCATAAATGCACTTCGGATCCTGTGGCAAGCAGCACCACTTGCGGGTCATCATCGGAAAACTCACACATTATATATGCCCCATAGGCACATAAATTTTCTTTGGTATGGGTAGTGCGCAATGTAGGCAATCCTTGGCGGGTTAATGCCAGCACTGAAGGCGTGGTGGACGAACTGATCGCCAGCGCCCAGCATTCGGCAGTTTCCACAGCATCTGCCGGACGGAATGATTGCAAATTAGGAATGCAGCGCAACGCTGCCATATGTTCAACGGGTTGGTGCGTTGGACCATCTTCGCCCAAACCAATGGAATCATGGGTCATCACATAAATTACGCGCTGCTCCATCAGGGCAGATAAACGAATAGACGGGCGGCAATAATCGGTAAACACCAAGAATGTTCCGCCATAAGGTACCACACCGCCATGCAGCGCCATGCCGTTCATGGCAGCGGCCATACCATGCTCACGTACGCCATAATACATGTAGCGTCCGGCAAAATTACTAGCAGAAATCGCGTCCATATCTGCGGTTTTTGTATTGTTCGATCCGGTTAGGTCTGCAGAGCCGCCAAGCATTTCCGGCACAATCGGGTTCAACACCTCCAGCACATTTTGTGATGATTTACGCGTAGCTTCTTTGGGCTTGGATTCACTGATCTTTTTCTTGAACGCATCAATTTCTTGTTGCCATCCATCGGGTAAATCTCCGGCAATGCGGCGGCTGAATTCTTCTGCCTTATCTGCGTTATCTAGGCGATCACTCCACGCGCGAAACGCTTCTGCACCCTGCCCGCCTATGGCACGCCAGCTTTCCAGCACATCTGCCGGAATTTCAAACGGTGCATGGCTCCATGCCAGCTTTTCCCGCGCACCTGCAATCTCGTCTTTTCCAAGCGGGGAGCCGTGGCTGGAAGATTTGCCGGCTTTGCTAGGCGCACCAAAGCCAATGGTGGTTTTGCAAGCAATGAGCGAGGGCTTATCGGTGGTTTTTGCGTCTAAAAGCGCTTTACGCACAGCGTCGGCATCGTGGCCATCTATCGACACCACATCCCATCCCAGCGCTTTAAACCTTGCTGGCACATCATCGGACACCGAAAGACTGGTGGGGCCATCAATGGTAATGCTGTTATCATCCCACATTACTATAAGCTTATGCAGCTTAAGATGTCCGGCCAGCGAAGCCGCTTCATGGCTAATACCTTCCATCAGGCAGCCATCGCCCGCAATGGAATAGGTATAGTGATCTACCAACGCATCGCCAAAATGCGCATTCATCAATCGCTCTGCCAGCGCCATACCCACGGCATTTGAGAACCCCTGACCCAGTGGACCTGTAGTGGTTTCAATGCCGCTTGCATGGCCATATTCAGGGTGACCAGCAGTTTTTGCGCCCATTTGACGGAAGTTTTTAATTTCTGCTAATGTCATATCTTCATATCCGGTAAGATATAACAAACTATATAGCAGCATAGAACCATGTCCTGCCGACAATACAAAACGATCACGATCCGGCCAATGCGGATGTTTGGGATCGAATTTCATTACATCGCGAAATAACACTGTTGCCGCATCGGCCATTCCCATAGGCATTCCCGGATGGCCGGAATTTGCTTTTTCTACCGCATCCATAGACAATGCGCGAATAGCGTTTGCCATATCCTGATGGCTGGCTTGCTTAACGGGGGTTTGAGCGGCTGTAGCGTGCATGAGCAATCCTCAACAATAATAATAAAATTGGCTTATAGAAATAACTCAGACCGCAGGTTTGAACAACCTAAAATCAGCTTTATATGCGCATAAAAGCCTTTTAACAGTTTTTCTTGCTCTGCCCTTCTGGCAATGGTTAAAATATGGGCAATACAGCTTTTTGCGGTAGCATTGCCTTATAATCACACAAGTTTGTGATTTACATGCTTGCATGGCCGCAATAAAAAACCTAAATTTATGCCATTAAACCTATGGTAAATTTCAGCGGCACCGTACGTAATTCTTCTGTGTCGTACAACAAATATAAAAGACTGATCTGTTTATGGCGCAGGAACCTGCAAAAATCTCGGAAGCTACCGAACAAAGCCCTGTTGCGCAGGCACGTGTAAAGCTTGGCCTCGCGCTGGAGCAATTAGAAACGATCGTGCTGCAGCGCATGGAAGAAGCGTCCCAACTCGCGCACAGCGCTGCGGCACATAGCGGCGAGAGCGATGGTGACAGCGAGCAATGGCAAAATGCCTGCCGCTTGCTTGAGGATCAATTAGCCGCACTTAAAGAAGAAAATAGCCTCCTTCATAGCGAAATTCATCAATTGCGCGACGATGCGCAGCAGCTTGCACAACATAACACCGCATTAGAAGCAGCGAACACCTCAGCCGTCTCCGCGTTGGATGACGCTATTGCACAGGTTGAAGGACTTTTAAAAGGATAACCCATGTCTATTCTTGATATACGCATTAACAACAGAAGTTATCAAATTGCCTGGGACGATGGTCAGGAAGGCCATGTGCGTGGGCTTGCACGCGATTTAGACGCGCAGATGAGGGATCTGAACTCGCGCATGGGGGGGCAAGTGGCCGATGGAACATTGCTTGCGCTTACCGCATTAATGCTAAGCGATGAACTAAACGAGGCGCGCAGCCAGAATAAAAACCTTAAAATGCAAATAGGTAATACTTCCCAGTCGTTTGAAAAGGCAAAGCAAACCGAAATGGAACTCTCTTTGGCAAATGTGATTACCGAAATTGCCGAAGACGTACAGTTGATCGCGCAGAATATAAACGACAACTCCATTGCAAAAGCGTGAGTACTACACTATCTTATAGATGAGAGTGTTTCTGCTAGGTTCGCTAGGTTCACTGATCCTGGGGCCGATATCATCTTGCCAGGGAGCTGTCCCTGATCTTAAGTGATACCAACTTTTGGTCATACGGCGCCCACCTGTACACACAGGCCGCAAGCGACATTTGAAACCAACGGCCACGGTGGTACACTCTCGCTCTCGATATTGCTTATACAAAATGCGGCTAAATCCGTTCTTTTTTTTCGCTAATTGTGATACACCGCATGTATGGACGAAATGACTCTTATTAAAGTAACACCTAAAGACGCCCTGCGTCAGGCAGTACGAGCGCAGCGAGCTGAGCTATCCTCCAATGAGCAGCACGATTATGCAGCGGCTTTTGCGCGCCACTTCATGAAATCGGTAGATGTTGGGCAAAAAACCGTGGCTGGCTATTCGGCATTTCGCGGCGAGCTGGATGTACAGCCTCTGCTTACCTTACTTGCAAGCGGCGAACGCATGTGTTGCCTGCCTGTCACCTCTCCGCCCTCAAAACAACTATATTTCCGACGCTGGCACAATAACACCAAAATGACTGCCGGTAATTTTGGCATTGATGTTCCCTCGCCCGACAGCGAAACCGTTACGCCAGAAATCATTATTGTGCCGCTGATTGCCTTTGACGCCGCACATCATCGTGTGGGCTACGGCGCGGGCTATTATGACTTTACCTTGCGCGCATTGCGTAAATCTGGCCAAAAGCCTTTAGTCATAGGCGCAGGCTATAGCATTCAGCGCGTTGATACCATCCCTGCTGAGCCGCATGACGAGCCTCTTGACATGATTATCACCGAAAAAGGTGTGTTGGGAAAAGATTACACATGAAACTATTATGAAACTATTATTCTGCGGAGATGTGGTAGGCCGAACGGGGCGCGATGCAGTGCTTAGGCATGTTCCAACACTGCGTGAAGAGCTTAAACTCGATTGTGTGGTCGTTAGCACCGACAATGCTGCCCATGGCTTTGGCGTCTCTACAGACATCTGCAAAGAATTTTTAGCGGGTGGTGCCGATGTACTCACTGGCGGTGACCATGTGTGGGATCAAAAAGATATCTACGATTATATTGGCAAAGAACCACGATTGCTGCGACCACATAATTTTCCAACCACCGTGGCAGGGTCGGGCGCCTATGTTTTTACTACGGCGCGGGGTAAGAAAATTCTTATTGCCCATGTGCTAGGACAGGTGTTTCATAA
>JAKUPQ010000097.1 GCA_022450665.1 Alphaproteobacteria bacterium
TGAAGGTTTGCGCTTCGCTATCCGCGAAGGTGGACGCACCGTAGGCGCAGGTGTTGTGGCTAAAATTATTGAGTAATCAATAATATAATGGTTCGAGTTTTGAGTCCGGTTTTGTGCAATATGCCAAAGCTGGACTCTGACTCTTTAGTAGGGGTGTAGCTCAGCTGGTAGAGCGACGGTCTCCAAAACCGTAGGTCGCGGGTTCGAACCCTGTCGCCCCTGCCACTACCGCATACTACGTAGTGCATATTTATTATGTATAGTTCGCTATACAAAACAACTAAGAGCAAGGCTGAAGATGGCTAAGACCAGTCCCGCAGAATTTGTACGTCAGGTACGGCAAGAGGTAAGTAAAGTTACGTTTCCCACGCGCCGTGAAACGATGATTTCTGCAACCATGGTGTTAATTATGGTGGTATTGGCAGGAATATTTTTCCTGATTACAGATAATGTGATTCAATTCTTTCTAAAGCTGATCTTAGGGTTTGGGAGTTAAGTAACATGGCAGCCCGTTGGTATATCATCCACGCGCATTCCGGCTTTGAGAAAAAAGTCGCACAATCTATTCAAGAGCAGTTTGCTCAGCATGGGTTGTCGGATAAGCTTGAAGAAGTAGTAGTGCCCACCGAAGAAGTGGTGGAAGTGCGTCGCGGAAAGAAAGTTGCCGCTGAACGTAAGTTCTTTCCAGGTTATGTAATGATCAAAATGGAATTGAATGACCGTACATGGCACTTTGTTAAAAATACACAGAAAGTTACCGGCTTTTTGGGGGGAGGCGGTCGCCCGCAGCCTATCCCGCAAGCTGAGGTGGATCGTATCTTCGCACAAATTAAAGAAGGTATCGAAAAGCCGCGTTCTACAGTTATTTACGAAATTGGCGAATCCGTCAAAGTGATCGACGGCCCGTTTGATTCTTTCGTAGGTGTGGTGGAAGATGTAGAAGAAGAAAAAGCCCGTATCAAAGTATCGGTCTCTATCTTTGGACGCTCAACCCCTGTAGAATTGGAATATTCACAAGTCGAAAAAATCGCCTGATAGCGAAGTTGCGCTGCATAACGGGAGACATGTTGCGCAAGCGATTTCAGGTTTTTTGGCATAAATTGCACTTTTTTGTTTGATATTCGCAAAAAATGATTTATATACTGCGTCCTCCTGCGCGAAAGGTTAGTAGCTATGGCTAAAAAAATAATTGGTTTTATCAAACTCGAGATTCCGGCTGGCAAGGCAAATCCGTCGCCACCCGTAGGCCCTGCGCTCGGACAGCGCGGTCTGAATATTATGGAATTCTGTAAGGCGTTTAATGCCGCCACGCAGGACAAAGAACCCGGCATGCCGATTCCGGTTGTGATCACTGCGTACGCAGACCGTACGTTTTCGTTCGTAACCAAAACGCCGCCGGCTTCGTATTTCCTCAAAAAGAGCGCAAAGCTGAAAAAAGGCTCTGGCGCTCCGGGTAAAGATCTGGTGGGTAAAGTAACCCGTAAGCAGCTCGAGGAAATTGCGAAAGAGAAAATGGTTGATCTTAACGCCCATGATATGGACGCTGCTGTGCAAATGCTTGCCGGTTCTGCGCGTTCAATGGGCCTGGTAGTAGTGGAGTAGGCCAATGGCTCGCGAAGGAAAACGTATAAAAGCTGCAAGTGCAGCGGTAGATGCATCTAAGTCCTATGGCTTGAAGGATGCAGTGGAATTGGTGAAAAGTAACGCCACCGCCAAATTTGATGAAACCATTGAGGTGGTAATGAATTTGGGTGTTGATCCCAAACATGCCGACCAAATGGTACGCGGCATGGTAGCGATGCCTAATGGTATTGGCAAGACCCTGCGCGTAGCAGTATTTGCTAAAGGCCCTAAAGCTGATGAAGCCCGTGAAGCCGGTGCAGATATCGTGGGTGCAGAAGATCTGGCCGATGAAATTGCTAAAGGAAACATCGATTTTGATCGCTGTATCGCAACGCCGGATATGATGGCAGTATGCGGACGTTTAGGTAAAGTGCTGGGCCCCCGTGGCTTAATGCCGAATCCTAAGCTCGGCACTGTAAGCATGGATGTTGCAGCAGCAGTAAAAGCAGCAAAGGGCGGACAAGTTGAGTTCCGCGTAGAAAAAGCAGGTATTGTTCATGCCGGTATTGGCAAGGCAAGTTTTGCTACCGATGCGCTGACACAGAATATTTGCAGCTTAGTAGACGCTGTTAATAAAGCAAAGCCTTCGGGCGCAAAAGGTACTTACCTGAAAAAGGTTTCTCTGTCCTCCTCAATGGGGCCAGGGGTTGTCGTGGATGTGGCAAGCATCGCAGAAGCGGCATAAGTGTAATTTTAACGTCAAGCGGAGTTTTTGACCGTGGAACGCGCACAGAAAAAAGAACTAGTCGAAACGATGAATGCATCGTTTAAAGAGGCTGGAATTGTTATTGTATCGCATTACAAAGGCTTAACCGTTGCACAGGCTGAAGAGCTGCGTGGCAAGGTGCGTCAGGCAGATGCAAATTATAAAGTTACTAAAAACCGTCTGACAAAGCTGGCGCTTAAAGATACCGAATATGCGCCGCTTACAGACATGTTCGTTGGCCCTACCGCCATCGCGTATGCCAACGATGATCCGGTTGGGGTATCGAAAGCATTAACCGAATTTGCGAAGAAAAATGAAGATTTCGTAATTCTGGGTGGGGCTATGGGTTCGAAAGAGCTCAAACTGAAGGACATTGAAGCGTTAGCTGAGCTGCCTTCGATGGAAGAATTGCGGGCGAAAATTGTCGGCATGATTCAGACTCCTGCTACGCGCATTGCTGGCGTGTTGCAGGCTCCGGGAGGTCAGGTGGCTCGTGTTATTAGCGCACATGCGGCGCAAGGGTAATACGCTTCTGGGTAAATCCTGATAATTTATTAATTAGAATGTATATGTAAATCGTTCAAGCTTTAGGGGTAATATAACATGGCTACGAACTTGGAAAAAATTGTTGATCAACTGTCCGAACTTTCTGTTCTGGAAGCAGCTGAATTGTCGAAAATGCTCGAAGAGAAGTGGGGCGTTTCTGCTGCTGCTCCTGTTGCTGTAGCTGCTGCGGGCGCTCCTGCCGGTGGTGCTGCTGCTGAAGAGCAAACCGAATTCACCGTTATGCTGACTGCAGCAGGCGACAAGAAAATCAACGTGATTAAAGAAATCCGCGCCATCACTGGCTTGGGTCTCAAAGAAGCGAAAGATCTTGTTGAAGGTGCGCCTAAAGAAGTTAAGGCTGGCATCAACAAAGACGAAGCTGAAAAAATCAAGAAAACTCTTGAAGAAAATGGTGCCTCTGTTGAAGTTAAGTAAACAGTACGCCTGAAACGCGATACCGGGGATATCTGTCATTAGACAGACCCCGGTTTTGCCGTTTCATTCCGTCATTGGGAAATACAGGGTGTGACACTCTTCATATGTCACAATTGCTGTTAGTTCTTTCAGCGCGCAATGGTCTTGCCACAACAGCCGTAGAAGCAACGGTTGCCTGGACGAAGCGTCCGGCTTAGTGGAAGCGCCGAGCATAAAAAAGATGGGTTTCAATGAATGTGCAGCGGTCAGGCCGACACATTCTTTGGTTGCATGTGGTCTGCTTCAATGCTGCATGTGATCATTTCAGAGCAATTAATAGTAAGGGCCAAACCACATGGTGCAGACTGCTCAATCCCAACATAGTTTTACATCTCGCAAACGTATTCGTAAAAGCTTCGGCAAAATTGCTGCGGTGGCCGAATTGCCAAACCTCATTGAGGTGCAGAAAAATTCTTACGACCAATTTCTTCAGCTTGAAATGCCCGCGCAAGATCGCGGCGAAGCTGGATTGAATGGTGTATTGCAATCCGTATTCCCCATAAAAGATTTTGCGGAAACCGCAACCATGGAATACGTGAATTATAGCTTTGATCACCCTAAATATGATGTGGAAGAATGCCGCTCACGCGGAATTAACTTTTCCGCCGCCCTTCGCACCACCCTGCGTCTTATCGTATGGGAAGTAGACGAAGATACCGGCGCACGCGAAATTAAAGATATTAAAGAACAAGACGTGTATATGGGCGATATTCCGCTCATGACCGAGAATGGTACCTTTATTATTAACGGCACAGAGCGTGTGATTGTGTCCCAAATGCACCGTTCTCCGGGTGTATTTTTTGATCATGATAATGGCAAAACCCATAGCTCTGGCAAGTTTTTATTCTCGGCGCGTATCATTCCCTATCGCGGCTCTTGGTTGGATTTTGAATTTGACCCCAAAGATATAGTGCATGTGCGTATTGATCGCCGTCGCAAATTACCGGTAACCAGCATTATGCGTGCTTTGGGCATGGATACCGAAGAAATTCTCAGCACGTTTTACGCCACAGATAATTATGTAAAACATAAAAAAGGCTGGGCTATTCCATTTAAGGCAGAAAGCTGGAAGGGCGCTAAACCAATTCAGGATCTGGTAGATGCAAAATCTGGCGAAGTCGTCGCCGAAGCAGGCAAAAAGCTGACACCACGTGCGCTCAAGAAAATTGCTGAAAGCACCGAATCTTTATTGGTGGATGCCGAATATGTTTATGGCAATTATGCCGCACAAGACATGGTGGACATGAAAACCGGCGAGATTTTTGTGGAAGCGGGAGATGAGCTGAAGGAGAGCACTTTGCAAGCTATCGACGCTGCAGGAATTAAAGAAATTCCCGTACTGGCGATTGACCATGTGAACGTTGGCGCATATATCCGTAACACATTGCAGCTCGATAAAAACAGCAGCCGCGAAGACGCGCTGATTGATATTTATCGTGTGATGCGACCAGGTGAGCCTACCACTGAAGAAGCGGCAGAAGCTTTGTTCCAAAGCCTGTTCTTTGAATCGGAACGCTACGACCTTTCTGAAGTGGGTCGCGTGAAAATGAATGCGCGCCTCGGCTTGGAAATCCCCGAAAGCACCGGCATCCTTACCCGCGAAGACATTGTGGAAGTGATCCGTACGTTAGTGCAGTTAAAAGACGGCATTGGCGAGACAGACGATATCGATCATTTGGGTAACCGTCGTGTGCGCTCTGTAGGTGAATTGATGGAAAATCAGTTCCGCATTGGTTTGCTGCGCATGGAACGCGGAATTGTGGAGCGTATGAGCTCTGTGGATATTGATACTGTCATGCCTCATGATTTGGTGAATGCTAAACCGGTAGTGGCTGCTATCCGCGAGTTCTTTGGTTCTTCGCAGTTGAGTCAGTTTATGGACCAGACCAACCCGCTTTCTGAAGTTGGCCATAAGCGTCGCTTGTCGGCGCTTGGCCCTGGCGGTCTTACGCGTGAACGTGCTGGTTTTGAGGTGCGCGATGTGCATCCTACCCATTATGGCCGTATCTGCCCGATTGAAACACCGGAAGGTCCGAATATTGGTCTGATTAACTCCATGGCGACCTATGCCAAAATCAACAAATACGGATTTATCGAAAGCCCGTATCGCAAAGTTGAAAGCAGCAAGGTCGGTACGGAGGTGCTTTATCTTTCTGCCATTCAGGAAGGTAAGTTTACTATTGCACAGGCGAATGCCGAGCTTGATAAGAACGGCAAATTCGTTAATGACCTGATCAGTTGCCGTAAAGCCGGCGAGTTTATCATGTCTACACCCGATCAGATTGATTACATTGACGTATCGCCGAAGCAGTTGGTTTCGGTAGCGGCATCGATGATTCCGTTTTTGGAAAACGATGATGCGAACCGCGCCCTGATGGGATCGAACATGCAACGTCAGGCTGTGCCTCTACTCGTGCCCGATGCGCCTTTGGTGGGCACAGGCATGGAGCATATTGTGGCGAAGGATTCCGGTGTTGCAACCTCTGCCCGTCGTAGCGGCGTGGTTGATCAGGTGGATGCTACCCGCGTGGTGATTCGTACCAATGATGGCGATGCTTCATCGCCAGGAGTTGATATCTATAACCTGCAAAAATTTCAGCGTTCTAACCAAAATACCTGCATCAATCAGAAGCCAGTGGTAAAAGTGGGCGATGTAATTAATGTGGGCGATATTATCGCCGATGGCCCATCTACCGATTTAGGTGAGTTAGCGCTTGGACGTAATGTGCTGGTTGGCTTTATGCCTTGGAATGGGTATAACTTCGAGGATTCTATCCTTATTTCCGAGCGTATCGTGAGCGACGATGTATTCACTTCGATTCATATTGAAGAATTCGAAGTGATGGCACGCGATACGAAGCTTGGCCCTGAAGAAGTGACGCGCGATATTCCGAATGTTGGTGAAGATGCCCTCAAGCACCTCGATGAGGTGGGCGTGGTGCATATTGGCGCTGAGCTAAAACCTGGCGATGTATTGGTGGGTAAAGTGACACCAAAATCTGAAAGCCCAATGACACCGGAAGAAAAATTGCTACGTGCAATCTTCGGAGAAAAAGCTTCGGATGTGCGTGATACCTCCCTGCGTCTGCCTCCCGGATTTTCTGGTACGGTGGTCGGTGTGCGTATTTTCTCACGCCGTGGTATCGAAAAAGACGAACGCGCGCTGGCGATCGAACGCTCAGAAATTGAACGTCTGGCAAAAGACCGCGATGATGAGCGCGCCATTGTGGAACGCTTTATCTACGGGACACTGACCGAAGCCTTGGTTGGAAAATCGGTAGTAAGCGGCCCTAAAG
>JAKUPQ010000098.1 GCA_022450665.1 Alphaproteobacteria bacterium
GCAAACGCATAATGATAGAGATAGCCGGTTTGCACACGGCTGGCAAAAGCTGCCAGACGCCCCGACATCCATGCTGCACCATTGGGGCCTAAGCCGTCGATAACTCGCACATCCCAGAATTTCCAGAAGTGCCGACCGAGTGCTTTTGCGCCACGCACAAACAAGAAGTCGTACATTTCATCGAAATACCACTTATGCACAAGAAACTGGTAAATGCGCGGGAATTTCGCAGCAGCTTTGCCGGGTATAGAAGGGTTTTTAACATAGGCAATATATGCGCCAGAAATACCCAGCACGCCTACTATAAGCGGCAGCAACACTACCCATAACGGCACATGATGCGCATGTTCCAACACGTTGTCGCCCAGCTGGCCTACCGTTCCATTCCAAAACGCCAAGGATGGATCAACCATGCCCAGCCAATAATAACCGAGCGCACCTGAAAATAATGCACCCGCAGCTAATAATAATAATGGCATCCACATAATTTTAGGCGATTCATGCACATGCGACATCACTTCTTCCGAAGCACGGGGTTTGCCGTGGAAAGTCATGAACAGCAAACGCCAGCTATAAAATGCCGTAAGCGTGGCGGCGGCAATACCCATCCAGAACGCATAAGTTCCTACCGCACTATGCGCGGCATAGGCAGATTCGAGAATAATGTCCTTAGAATAATATCCCGCAAACCATGGTAAACCCGCCAAAGCTAAACTACCTATCCACATAAATGCGTAGGTGATGGGAATATGCTTACGCAATCCACCCATATTACGCATGTCTTGTTCGTCCGAAACAGCGTGGATTACCGATCCTGCCGACAAAAACAGTAATGCCTTGAAAAAAGCATGGGTCATGAGGTGAAAAATCGCGGCGGAATAAGCGCCAACGCCACAGGCAAAAAACATATAACCCAGTTGTGAGCAGGTGGAATACGCGATAACTTTTTTAATATCTGTTTGCGTCAAAGCAACCGTTGCGGCAAAAAACGCTGTGGTTGCCCCTACGATGGTAATCATATTTAAAGCAAATTGGCTGGTTTCAAACATGGGCGACATGCGCACCACCAAAAACACACCTGCGGTTACCATGGTTGCAGCGTGAATAAGCGCTGATACAGGGGTTGGCCCCTCCATTGCATCTGGCAGCCATGTATGTAAGCCGATTTGGGCCGATTTGCCCATACAGCCAATAAAAAGCAGTACACAAATCAATGTCAGTGCGTGAATTTGATAGCCCAGAAACTCTATTGTGGTTGACGTATAAAGAGGGATTTGATCGAAAATTGCATCGAATTGAATGGTATCAAACAATAAATATGTTGCGAAAATTCCCAGCGCGAACCCAAAGTCACCTACGCGGTTGACAATAAATGCCTTCATTGCAGCGGCATTGGCGGAAGACTTATGAAACCAGAATCCGATAAGCAGGTACGAGCATAACCCCACGCCTTCCCATCCCAAGAAAAGTTGTAGCAAATTATCTGCGGTAACCAACATGAGCATGAAGAAGGTAAAGAGTGATAAATAGCACATAAAGCGCTGCTGATGCGGATCGTGATGCATGTAGCCTACAGAATACAGATGCACCACGCTGGAAACCCATGTGACGACAATCAGCATTACGGCGGTAAGCACGTCTACCCGCAACGTCCACATGGCGTTAAAACTGCCCGATTCAATCCAGTTGGCAAGCACTACTTTTTCCATTTCTCCATCCAGAGCAACTTGCTTAAAAACAAGTGCTGCCAGCAAGGCAGAAACCAGCATACATCCGCAGGTAACCATTTGTGCAAAATGTGGCGAAATGCGGCGTACAAACAATCCGCTGATTAATGCGCCAATAAGGGGAAGGAAGATAACTGCCGTAACCACGTTGCGTTACCCTTTCATCAGGTTGATATCTTCAACCGCGATCGAGCCACGGTTGCGATAATAAATCACAAGAATTGCCAAGCCAATTGCCGCCTCTGCCGCAGCCACGGTAAGCACAAAAAAGGTAAATATCTGCCCCGATAAATCGCCAAGATAGGTAGAAAAGGCAACAAAATTAATATTTACCGATAACAACATCAACTCGATAGACATTAAAATGGTAATAACATTCTTCCGGTTAAGGAAAATTCCGCAAATGCCTATTACAAATAACAGGCTGGAAACCACTAGATAATGCTCAATTCCTATAGCGCCGAAAAACGCCCCGTTAGCAGATGCTGGCATGTTACACTCCCTCACCGGGTTTAACTTTTATAATCCGTAGCGTGTCTTTTGGCTGGCGCGAAACCTGCTGGCCAACTTTTTGGCGCCGTACCGGACGATGTCGCAGGGTTAGCACAATTGCCCCTATCATGGCTACCAGCAAAATCAACCCTGCCAGTTGGAACATAAGTGCAAAATCCGTATAAAGCAGCAACCCTATGGCATTAGTATTGCTAGCAACTTCAAGGGTAGGTGTGGGATATTGTGCAGTAATGCTAACCGATGGCACAAAGTTGCTACTCGCTTCGATCACAAAATATAACTCAACAAATAATACCAAAGCCACACCAATTCCTATGGGTAAATAGCGCAAAAATCCTTGGCGTAATTCGGCAAAATTAATATTGAGCATCATCACCACAAACAAAAACAACACCGCCACCGCGCCCACATAGACAATCACTAATGTCATGGCGATATATTCTGCACCAAGCAGCACAAACAATCCGGCGGCATTAAAGAACGCAAAGATGAGGAATAATACGGCATGCACCGGATTGCGCGCAGAGATCACCATCACACTGGAAAAAACCACCAGTGCGGCCAGAACATAAAAAACGATGGATGCAAAATCTATCAAGGCGTCCTCCTAGCGGTACGGCGCGTCGAGCGCGAGATTGGCAGCAATTTCAGGCTCCCAGCGCTCTCCATTGGCAATGAGTTTTTCTTTGTTATAAAACAACTCTTCACGGGTTTCTGTGGCAAATTCAAAATTAGGACCTTCAACAATCGCATCCACGGGGCATGCTTCCTGACAAAAGCCACAATAGATACATTTAGTCATATCAATATCATAGCGCGTGGTGCGGCGGCTGCCATCTTCGCGCTCTTCTGCTTCGATAGTGATCGCTTGCGCCGGACAAATTGCTTCGCAAAGTTTACACGCAATGCAGCGCTCTTCGCCGTTGGGGTAACGACGCAAAGCATGTTCACCTCTGAAACGTGGCGATAATGGCCCTTTTTCGTAAGGGTAGTTAATGGTCACAGGCTTTTTAAACATATATTTCAATGTAAGCGCCATGCCCGAAAATATTTCGGATAGTAAAAAACTCTCGGCTGTGTGCTTCAAACTCGCCATAGGTCTCTCTCCTTATTGCGCTGCAAAAACGTCGGTAAAGGTGTATAAGCTGCTGGTCAGCACCACCCAGAATAATGATAACGGCAGGAAGACTTTCCACCCCAAACGCATGAGCTGGTCATAGCGATAGCGCGGCAAAGTGGCACGGATCCACAAAAAGCCAAACAACATTAATGCGGTTTTAAGGGCAAACCAGATTGGCCCTGGCACCATAAGCAGCCACGGGCTTGAAAATGGTGGCAACCAGCCTCCCAGGAACAACACGGTAGCCATACCACACATGAGAATCATATTGGCATATTCACCCAAAAAGAACATGGCAAAAGTCATGGAGGAATATTCCACGTTATACCCCGAAACCAGTTCGGCCTCTGCTTCAGGCAAATCGAAAGGCAAACGGTTGGTTTCTGCCAGCGCCGAGATGTAAAACACCACAAACATAGGCAAAAGGGGTCCAAAAATGAACCAGCCGTTTTTTTGTGCCAGCACAACATCGTTTAAATTAAGCGACCCCACCACAATTAATACGCACACAATCACAAAGCCAATCGACACTTCGTAGGATACCATTTGCGCGGCGGAACGAATTGCCCCTAAAAAGGCATATTTGGAGTTACTTGCCCAGCCTGCCATGATAATGCCGTATACGCCTAAGGACGAGATGGCGAACAGGTATAATATGCCCACATTAATATTGGCAATAACCCAGCCATCTGCCAATGGAATCACCGCCCATCCCACCATTGCCAACGCAAAGGTAATCATGGGTGCAAGGACGAAAACCACAGGACTCGCACCGCTGGGGATAATAGTTTCTTTCATGAATAGCTTCAGGCCGTCGGCAAGCGGTTGTAACAAGCCAAATGGCCCAACCACATTCGGCCCCTTACGCATTTGCATGCCTGCAATAACTTTACGCTCTGCATAGGTGAGATACGCAACCGCACCCAAAAGGGGCAGCATTATCAGCAAAATCTTAAGCAACGTTTCCAGCGATGGCATGAGATAATCTATCCACGCCTGCATGTCCGCGCCAACGGTAATATTCAGCGTTTCCATTATGCGGCCTCCGTCGTACTGCTGTTTTTACCGCCATCGCGATTTATTGCGGTACATTCTGCCATAGTTTTCGATGCGCGGCTGATCGGATCGGTCATATAGAAGTTACGAATGCTTACTTCAAAAGATTCTGCAGTTAGCTTACTTGCGCCACGGGGAATCGCACCAAAATCTGCCCAATTCGCCGTATGAATCACATCGGGCGTAGCAAAATGCGGCACTTGCTTCACCATTTCCTGCCGCAGCTCCTGCAACGTATTATAGGGCAATGTTTGCCCTACTGACGCGGAAAGGGCGCGGATAATTTTCCAATCCTCTCGTGCCATATGTGGCGGATGCACTGCCTGACGGGTGTGCTGCACACGCCCTTCTGTATTGACATAGGTTGCGTCTTTTTCGGTATAGGCGGCACCGGGCAAAATCACATCGGCGCGGTGCGCCCCGGCATCGCCATGATGACCAATATACACCATGAACGTATTGCCCCATAAAGACATATCAATTTCATCAACTCCTAACAAAAACAGCATATCAAGGGATTTTTTATGGGTAGCGTCAATCATGCCGCCTACGTCCATCCCGTTTTTGCCAGGAACAAAGCCCAGATCGAGTGCACCTACACGAGAAGCAGCATGGTGCAGCATGTTCCACCCATTCCAGTCGTCGCGCACAACGTTGTATTTATCGGCCAGCGCCCGCGCTGCATGCAGCACTGCTGCACCATCGACCCGTGCCAACGCGCCAGAGCCAAGAATAATCATTGGATTTTTTGCGGCTTTGAGCTTTTTAACAATGTCTCCCTGCCCTGCTACTAACGATTCCAGAATTTTAGGGTCGTTGCCTAATTGCGTTACGGGAAAAGTAAGATCAACTTTGGGACCAATCGAAGCCACCGCAAAATTTCCCTGCAGATAGCGCTTACGCAGACGCGCATTAATAATAGGCGCTTCATGGCGTGGATTGGTGGCAATCAGCAAACAAAAATCTGCATCATCAATGCCTGCAATCGTAGTATTAAAAATATATGAGGCGCGATTGCTATTATCAATCTGCTCACCTATCTGACGGCAATCTATGTTTGCACTATCGAGGGCAGTCATGAGGCTTTTCATGGCAAACATACTCTCAGCGCAAGCCATATCTCCAGCAATGGCGGCAATGCGTTCGCCTTTGGATTTGTGTACTTTTGCGGCCACGGCTTCAAAAGCTTCATCCCATGTAGCTTCTTGCAATTTACCATCGCGGCGCACATAGGGACGGTCTAAACGTTGCACACGCAAACCATCACAGGCAAAGCGGGTTTTGTCCGAAATCCACTCTTCATTGACATCATCGTTCAAGCGGGGCAACACGCGCAGCACCGTGCCCCCACGGCTATCTACACGGATATTTGAGCCCACCGCATCCATAACATCAACGGTTTCGGTTTTGCTTAACTCCCATGGACGCGATACGAATGCGTAAGGCTTACTAGTAAGCGCCCCCACCGGACAAAGATCGATGAGATTCCCTGACATTTCGGATGAGATCGACTGTTCAACGTAGGTGCCGACCTCCATATGTTCGCCACGACCAGTTACACCCAGCACTTCAGTTCCGGCTACTTCTTCGGCAAAGCGAATACAGCGGGTGCATTGAATACAGCGGGTCATATAGGTTTTGATTAATGGCCCCATATATTTGTCTTCTACGGCGCGCTTATGTTCGAAATACCGGCTCAGCCCACTACCATATTTATGCGCCTGATCCTGCAGATCGCATTCGCCGCCCTGATCGCAAATGGGACAATCGAGAGGGTGGTTAATCAGCAAAAATTCCATTACCCCTTCACGTGCTTTTTTTACCATGGGAGTGTTAGTAAAAATAGTCTGGCCTTCAGCCACGGGCAACGCGCAAGATGCTTGAGGCTTGGGTGGGCCAGGCTTAACCTCCACTAAACACATGCGGCAATTACCTGCTATCGACAAGCGCTCGTGATAACAAAAACGGGGGATCTCTTTTCCCGCTTCTTCACAAGCTTGCAACACG
>JAKUPQ010000099.1 GCA_022450665.1 Alphaproteobacteria bacterium
CGGTGGTGACCTGCAGGCAGATGGCCAGCGTTTCTGCGGCATCAAACACAGGTTCTTTATCTTCTTGCAAATCTTTGTTATAGGCCAGTGTCAGGCCTTTGCAGGTGGTAAGCAGGGCAATCAATGCGCCATAGACCCGTCCTGCTTTACCGCGCACCAGCTCTGCCCCATCGGGGTTGCGTTTTTGCGGCATGATCGAGCTGCCGCTGGTAAACGCTTCGGAAAGTTTGATAAATCCAAACTGGCTGGATGACCACAAAATCAGCTCTTCGGCAAAGCGCGACAAATGCTGTGCGCAAATGGCTGATGCGGATAAAAATTCCAATGCAAAATCCCGCGCTGCCACTGAATCGAGGGAGTTGCGCGTAGGGTGCGCAAAGCCTAATGCTTGGGCGGTGGCTTCGCGATCGAGCGCAAACGACGTGCCTGCAAGCGCCGCTGCCCCTAGCGGGCACTCATTGAGGCGTGCGCGGCAATCGGCCAGCCGTCCGCGATCCCGCGCTAGCATTTCGGCATAAGCAAGCAGGTGATGCCCTAATGTAACCGGCTGCGCAACCTGCAGATGGGTGAAGCCGGGCATTACTGTTTCGGCGTGTTCTTCTGCACGGTTTAGCAAAGCGGTTTGCAAAGCGGTAATTTCTGTATCGAGTTGGTCGATAGCTTCGCGTATCCATAACCGAAAATCTGTGGCCACCTGATCATTGCGCGAGCGTGCAGTATGCAGCCGTCCTGCGGATTCGCCAACTATTTCTTTAAGGCGCGATTCCACATGCATGTGAATATCTTCCAGCGCCAGTGAATATTCCATTTTTCCGGCTTCGATTTCTTGTTTCACCTGCGTTAAGCCGTTTAAAATTGCATCGGCATCGGCTTGCGGCAAAATATTTTGCGCGGCCAGCATGCGGCAATGGGCTTGTGAACCGGCGATATCTTGGCTATAAAGGGATTTATCAACATCAATGGAAGCATTGATTTTTGCCATGGTTTCGGCGGGGCCTTGCGAATAATGGCCGCCCCACATGGCGTTTGCAGTTTTTGTTGGCGTTTTGGCCATAACATATTTCCATTTTGAGGTAACAAGGATGAAACCGACATGTAACCGTTTTTTCCAGCTTATTGCAACCGTTCTAGCAGGTTTTTACATTTTTGCGGCTGTGGCCTCGCTTAAAGTAGCTGCTGCAGCGCGGGAGGGAATGCTTGTTCCTTCTGCGGCAAAAGAAATTCCTGCGCTGTCATATGTGAATGGTGAGGGTGAAAAAATTGCTTTTGCAACGCATAAAGGCAAAGTAGTGGTTGTGCATTTTTGGGCGCAGTGGTGTCCGCCTTGTATTGACGAAATGCCAGAAATGGTGGCATCGCTCAATAGCTTAAGCGATGCGCATAAAGCCAAGTTAGCATTGTTGCCAATATCGCTGGATAAAGATGCAGAAACAGTTCAGGCGTTTTATGAAAAACATAATCTGGCATTGCCCGTTATGCGGGATGATAATAAAGCCGCTATGCGTGCGATGAACATTCGTGGTGTACCCAGCACTGTGATTTTAGATGCCGAAGGGCGCGAGATTGCGCGGCGTGAAGGCGTGGCAGATTGGGATAGTCCGGCAATACGCGGCATATTGCTCGAAGCACTGAGTCACATAAAAGAATAGCCATTATGTAAGCGGCTGGTTTTTCCACGTAAATCCCGGAATTACAAAGCTGGGCAGTGCTCCTTTACGCTCGCATAATTCGCGTAATTCATAGGGGTTGGGGTTAGGCATATCCCGCGCAAGAATGCCCCCAGTAACCAATGCGGTATCGATGGCATTAAGATTGCCGCCTTTAATATCGGTGTCGATATTATCACCCACGGCCAAAATTGCATCACGCTTAATGCTGTCCAGTAGCGTCAGTGCAGTTTCGTAAACGGCAGGATAGGGTTTGCCAAAATAACTGACTTCACCGCCCATGCCCTCATAATGCTGTGCCACCGCACCTGCGCACCATATATGGGTGCCATCCTGTTTAACCACTTCTATATCAGGGTTAACACACACCATTGGCAGATTATGGCGGCGCGCTTCGGTTAAATATGGCTCCAATTCGGCCACTTCCTGCCCATGATATTCAACATCTACCGCCAAAATAAAATCGGCATCGGCCATATCTTCACAGCGGACATAAGCAAGGCCATGTAGCAAATCAGCATCTTTTTCGGGGCCGAGATAATAATATTTTTGCTGCAAAGCTAGGTTTTCGGGCAGGGCGAGGAAATTATAAGCCACCTCACCGGATGACAGCACATGGTCGTATAATTCAGCGCTGATACCCAGCTCATTAAGTTTTTCTTCAACTTTGCCTGCGCGGCGCGGGGCATTGGACAAAAATACGATTTTTTTGCCTTGCTTGCGTAGCGATTCCAAACACGGTTTCACCCCCGGATACAGCGCGGTTCCATCATGAATCACACCCCATAGATCAAGGATGAACCCATCATATTTCGATGCGATGGAGGCAAGAGAGGGATAAAATTGCATGGGTTACACCTTCACTACAATTGTTTTAGCTAATAAGTCGTGCAATGCCTGCTTTTTAGAGCTGGTTCGTATAGTATAAAAATTTGCGATAAACCATAAAATAACTACTAAAGTCATTGCAAGACTTAGGCCGGCATTCGTAGGCATTACAATATCTGTACTACTGATAGTTTCATCAATTAATCCGCCTTTTCTGTACACAAGTGACGTTAATGCTATTAAAATAGCGGTTGTCACGTGCCACAGTATGTATGGAGAGTACCGTATAGCAGCTTCACGATAACCTATTGGTTGCATATCCACATTCAGAACTTTAATTTTGCATAGTTTCTTACCTAAAGTTTGACCATACTTGCCATGAAGTTCAATGTAATATACTGCATGCGCCACAATAGTTATAATTGGCAAAGCAAGGTTAATAAGGGCACGGATAATGAAAGAAAAATATATAGGTAGAATTGCAATCACAGCTAAGCTAACGAATATTAGAGTATAATCTAATAGCCATGCGGCGAATCTTGGGATTGTACCTGCATAAGTGTAATGATCTGATAGCTCTGCAGACATTATATATTCTCTAATAAAATTAATTAAATACAAGTAAGCATATAAAGAAAATTATAAACCCGTCAATTAATGTTGCTCTAAGCCTGAGCCAAAACCCGCCAAAATCATTTTTTTGCATTTTTAATGACACTTAGTTCGTTGGAACTGCCAATTTTATCATTTTACCCACAATTTTTATGCCGCTGCCAAGTTTTCACCACGCAGGACGCGCTCAATTAGTCGCACGCTATCCTCCACACCAAACAGCGCAATAAAGCTGCCCATGCGGGGGCCTTGGGGTTGGCCTAGCAAGGTTTCATACAGCGCTTTGAACCACTCTCGCAGGTTTTCATATTCCAGTTGTTTACCAATGTCGAATATCTGCGTCTGGATGTCATCGGCAGATGTATCGGCGGGAATAGTTTTGAGATATTCCGTCAACAGCTTAAGCCCACGGGTTTCGCGTTCATTGGGGGCGCGGTAGTTTTTGGTCGGCTTCACAAAGTCTTCGTAATAGGCCACAGCGTGCTTGGCCAGCTCATCCAGATAGGGAAATTTCTCAGGCGTAGCACCGGGCATATATTTACCAATAAACCCCCATAGCACGCTGGCATCTTCGGGGTTGCAGGCGCTGGCCAGGTTAAGCAATAAGCTAAAGCTTAGGCTACCAACGCCTAACGATTCGGGTGATGGCGGGTTGCCGTTATGAATATGCCATACAGGATTGGCAAGGCGTTTGGCTTCGTCTTCCTCGGTTTGATATTTCGTCAGGAAGGTGATGTAATCGTCCACTGCGCGTGGAATCACATCGAAATACAAGCGCTTGGCTTTGCGCGGGGATTGGAACATATACAGTGCCAGACTTTCCTGCGGGGCATAGCGCAGCCATTCATCGATAGTAATACCATTGCCTTTGGATTTGCTGATTTTCTGGCCTTTGTCGTCCAAAAACATCTCATAGCAATATTGCTCGGGCGCTTTACCGCCCAAAATTTCGCAAATGCGCGAATATATTTTGCCGTTGGCGAGGTGGTCTTTGCCATACATTTCAAAATCTACATCCAGTGCCGCCCAACGCATGCCAAAATCTGGCTTCCACTGCAGTTTTACATTGCCGCTGGTAACGGGAATGGTTACTTCGCTTCCATCTTCATCATCAAACGTAATGGTGCCAGCTTCGGCATTTACGGCTTTCATCGGCACGTATAACACGCGACCAGTGGTGGGCGAAATAGGCAAAAACGGGCTATAAGTTTGTTGGCGTTCCTCGCCTAAACTGGGCAACATCACTTGCATGATTGCATCATAATGGCGGGCGGCAGAACGCAAGGCATCATCATAATCGCCATCGTTATAATTGTCGCTTGCACTGCGAAACTCATAATCGAACCCAAAGTGATCCAAAAAGCTGCACAATTTGGCATTCATATGGTGGCCATAGCTGGGATGTGTACCAAACGGATCCGGCACGGTGGTCAGTGGTTTTTGCAGATGTGTTTCAAGCATTTCGGCATTTGGTAGATTTTCCGGCACTTTGCGCAGACCATCCATGTCATCGCTCACGCAATATAACTTGGTTGGCCATCCGGTCATTGCCTCAAGTGCGTGTCGAATCATTGTGGTGCGCACTACTTCGCCAAAAGTGCCTATATGCGGCAGTCCACTAGGGCCATAGCCCGTTTCGAATAAAATATAACCTTTAGCAGGTAATGTTCCACCGTGACGATCTATAATTTTTTTGGCTTCTTCAAATGGCCAGGCGCGGCTGGCAAGGGCAGTTTCGATATCCACGGTCATAGGCTTTATCCTTATTCTACAAGGCTGGGAAGATAGCGTTTTTTTGCAATTACGTAAACCAATAATGCTGGTAAAGCTACTGGGAATCGGCTAAAAACAAGCATCTATAAGAAAAATATCAGGGCGCTTTTTATGAAAATTCTTTTTGTGCATCCCAACATGCCAGGTCAATATCGCAATTTATGCCGCTATGCAGCGCAGGATAAAAACAACACCGTGGTATTTCTTACACGGCCTACTAAGGTTGAGGCGCCGGGAGTGCATAAGCTGGAATATGTGCCGTCACGAACCGCCAGCCCTACGACACATCGTTATATTATTGGTTTAGAAAAAGCTGTGTTACAAGGACAGGAAACATGGCGCGCCTGCAAAAAACTGCAAGCAGAGGAAGGCTTTAAGCCGGATGTAATCGTTGGTCATCCGGGTTGGGGAGATTGCTTGTATCTTAAAGATTTATGGCCCGATGTGCCATTGCTCAGTTATTTTGAGTTTTATTATAAATCTCACGGAGCAGATGTGGGGTTTGAAGACCCTGTGGCCGAGGATGATGAAGCGCGGGTGCGCACTAAAAACAGCATTAACCTGCTGAATCTCGAGGCTTGCGACTGGGGAATTTCGCCTACGCATTGGCAAAAATCAGTGCATCCGGCAGCATTTCAAAACAAAATTACCGTATTACATGATGGTATCGACACAGAATTTTGCCGTCCTGATCCACAGGCCAGTGTGACACTTCCTAACGGGAAAACATTTAAAGCTGGTGATGAGGTGGTGACCTATATCGCCCGTAATTTTGAGCCGTATCGTGGCTTGGAAACATTTATGCGCGCAGCAGAGATTATTTTAAAGAACCGCCCCAATTGCCATATTATCGCTGTAGGCGCCGATGGGGTTAGCTATGGCAAGCAATTGCCTAAAGGTACGACCTATTTGGGTCAGTGGAAAGAAAAAGTGAAGCTTGATGAATCACGCATTCATTTTACCGGCATGGTGAGCTACCCCGATTTAATCAAGATTATTCAGGTGGGTGCAGCACATATTTATCTGACATATCCGTTTGTGCTTTCGTGGTCTACCCTTGAGGCCATGGCAACGGGCTGCTTACTGATTGGCTCCGACACTACGCCATTACATGAGGTAATTGAAGATGGCAAAAACGGTTTGTTGGTAGATTTTTTCTCGCCGGAGCAATTGGCTAAACGTGTAGACGAGGCATTGGATAACCGTGAAAAAATGCAGCCTATTCGTGATGCCGCAAGGCGTACTATCGAAGAGCGCTATGCCCTGAAAAAGCTACTGCCATTGCATATGGAGTTAATAACCGATGTGGCGCGTGGCGAGCCAAGCCCACTGACGAACGAAAAAATTCAATCCCTTTACGCAGCCTGAGGAGGCGATTATGACCGAATCCCCTACCAAACAAGTGTTACATGTTGGCTGTGGCGCGTATAATCCTGAAAAGCTACCACCGGTCTATCGCGGCGCAGAATGGAAAGAAATCAGGCT
>JAKUPQ010000100.1 GCA_022450665.1 Alphaproteobacteria bacterium
TTTTCTCCCTCGGTAACTTTGGCGGAAGGAGCGAAATTATCGTCTTCCATACTCATAACACCCCCCTGCGAATTTGATCTTCTTCGATAGATTCAAACAAGGCGCGGAAATTGCCCTCGCCGAATCCCTCATCGCCTTTACGTTGAATAATCTCAAAGAAAATTGGGCCAATGACGGTTTTGGTGAAAATCTGCAACAAATACCCGCCATCGCCTTTGCCGGGGGCGCTTTCTGGTGCGCCATCTATCAGGATTTTTAAATTACGCAAGCTGGTAACATTCTCGCCATGGTCAGGCAGACGTGCATCAATTTTTTCGTAGTAGGTATCCGGTGTATCGAGGAAATTCATGCCATATTGCTGCATTAGATCCACCGCTCGAAAAATATTTTCTGCGCCCAGTGCAATATGCTGAATGCCTTCGCCCTGATATTCGCGCAAAAACTCTTCAATTTGCGATTTATCATCTACGGATTCATTAATTGGAATACGAATTTTTCCGCAAGGGCTGGTCATAGCTCGGGATTTAAGGCCAGTTAGCTTGCCCTCGATATCGAAATAGCGTATTTCACGGAAATTGAATAACTTCTCGTAAAATTGCGCCCATTTGTCCATATTGCCGCGCTGCACGTTATGGGTCAAATGATCGAGATATGTCAGCCCTACCCCTGCGGGGTGTTTATCGGCGTCAGGAATATAGTCAAAATCATGGTCATAAATACTCCCCTTTTCACCATATTGATCCACCAGATACAACAAGCTACCACCAATGCCTACAATGGCAGGAATACTTAGTTCAGAGGGGCTGTTATTTGGCTCTACAATCTCGGCGCCCAGTTCGCGGGCGCGGGCGATAGCCGCTTTTGCATCCTTCACGCGAAATGCCATAGCATTTGCCGAAGGCCCATGCATGCGCGCATAAGCCTGTGCAAAGCTATCCGGCTCGCTATTAAGTATAAAGTTTATGTCGCCCTGGCGATATAGCATTACCTGCTTAGATTTATGTCGCGCTATGGGCGCAAAACCCATCTGGCGAAACAGCATATCCATCGCCTGCGGATCATCCGTGGCATATTCAACAAATTCAAACCCATCCGTTTGCATGGGATTAATGCTAGTATCAGTCATTGTTCTCTCCTCGCGTTAACCGCTACCACCTGGCATTCGAGGGAATGTGGTCGCTACACTGCGTTGGCAACCACGCCCACATAAGGCAGTTCACGGTAATAATTGGCATGATCCAAGCCATAACCCACAACAAATTTGTCGGGTATAGTAAAGCCAATAAAGTCAGCTTCCATATCCACGGCCAGTTTACCGGGTTTTTCCAACAAAACAGCAACTTTCACACTTTTTGCGCCTAGTCGCTTTAGTTCTTTTTTTGCAAATTGCAACGTACGTCCGGATTCTAAAATATCATCCACCACTAATACGTCTTTATCAGTAATTTCTTCAGTTAGCGGGCTTTTCATAATCACTTTGCCAGAGCTTTCGGTGCCTTCGCCATAACTTGAAAGCGTCATAAAGTCCATTTGTGCGCGCACTCCGGCTTTGTGCAAAGCGCGTATCAAGTCGGCAGTAAACATGAAGCTGCCTTTAAGCAATGAAATTACCATGACTTCTTTTTCTACGCCGGCGGCAATTTCTTTGGCCAAAGACTCCATGCGATCACGCAGCTGTTCTTCGGTAATTAAAGGGTTTACAACAACTTCAGACATGATTTTTCTTTCGTAAATTTATCGCAATTTTAATTCATATGGGCTGCCATGTTCAATAACCACATGGCGCAAAGCTTCGGGACTGGTGCTTAAAGTAATATCAAAAAACTTGCTTTCGCCAGGCGCAAGCGTCACATGCTCTATCATCGGCTGACGCTTAAGCAATGCATCGTCTTTCCCAAGCAGCGTAATCAGCGTGTGTGGTAGCTTACGGTCTTCTGCCGTAGTATTTACCAGATAGCCTTTGAAAACATGCTCGTCTTTCAAGCTGGTAGTGCTTCCTTCAGGGCGTTTTTTTTCATATTCCAGCCCTGCAAACACGATGCCATCGGTTTCAAATACCCCAGCGCTAGAGTACAGGTTTTTTACCAATGGCAGACTATGCAGCATCACATTTTGAAAAAATACCAGCGCAACCAACACTGTAAGTACTGCCAACCCACCTGTAGCCAGTTTTAAGCTTAGAGGCACACCGCGAGGCTTGGTAATAGCCGGCACGGATGAGCCTTCGGGGATAGGTGGAATTTCCTGCTCAATAGCCTCTTCCACTTTTAGTACATCGTCGTCTATATCCTCGACGGGCGGTTCGGCAAACCATTGGTTTTTGCATTTTGCACAGCGCACAGTGCGGCCTTTGACACCCAAGGCGCGTTGGTCTACTAGATAGCGATTTTGGCAACTCGGGCATTCGAGTATCATAATACGGCCTAAAACAAATGCTTACGCTGAAAAGTACCGTAGACTAACGGATTAGCTTGTTAAATGCAATGGACTAGTATTCATGTTTACACCTTGCTTTCCCTAAGGCCAAACAAAACCTGCACTGTACTCGCATAATGAAATTGCCTATACTGCTTCAGAATTACTATACTTAGCGAACAGGTTAATATTATGATGCAGTTACAGGATGTTGGCGTGGGGTACACCCCAGAACAAAACGTACTGCGCTCCGTATCGCTGCATCTTGAGCCGGGCGGATTTTATTTTTTAACCGGCCCCAGCGGTGCAGGGAAATCTACTCTGTTACGCATTTTGGGCTTAACCCTGCCCGCAGCGCGGGGTGAAATTCATATTTTTGGCGAAAATATCCGCAACCTTTCTCATGACAAAATGCCCGCCTTACGCCGTAAGATTGGTATGGTATTTCAGGATCACCAACTGTTAGATCATTTGAGCGTGAGTGATAATATTGCGCTACCACTCAAAATTGCCGGAGAGTCCAAAGACCAGATTGAAATTAAAGTGCATGAATTGCTAGATTGGGTAGGTTTAGCTAATCATGCCAATGACTTTCCTCCCACTTTATCGGGTGGTATGAAGCAACGCGCCGCCATCGCCCGTGCAGTAATCAATAATCCGCTGGTGTTGCTGGCTGATGAGCCTACAGGCAATCTCGATCCATCACTCAGCCTGAAATTTATGTATTTGTTTCAGGCGCTCAATAAAATGGGCACTACGGTACTCTTTGCCACCCATGATGAAAACCTGATTTCAATGTTTAGCTATCCGGTTTTACGTTTAAAAGATGGGGCGCTCACCCTGCGGGACAAATAATCGCCCTTACGAACCAGCTATACCCAACCGCGTACGTTCGATGTCACGTAATTGCGCCGAATGCGATTCTACTTGCTCGCGCAATTGTGCCATGAATACTTTACGGTTCATGCCCTCGGCAAAGGGTTGCAAAAAGCGTATTGTTACAATACCGGCCTTTTTCAGCACCGCCTTGCGCCCCCAGCACAGGCCAGAATTCAGCGCAACCGGCACGAGTGGCACACCAAGCTGCGTATATAGTGCTGCCACACCGGGATGGTAGGTGGGGTGTTCTTCATCGGGCGAGGTGCGTGTACCCTCGGCAAAAATAACAATCGTATAGCCTTGCTCCAACTTTTCTTTTGCTGATTTTATCATCATCTTAATCGCGCTCGATCCGGCTTTGCGGTCAATTGCAACGCAGCCGACCTTGGCGAGATATAAGCCAAATAGCGGAATATAGAGCAGTTCTTTTTTAAGCACGAATGCAGGTTTTTTTAGCACCGCAGTCAACGCAATGGTTTCAAAGGCAGATTGGTGCTTTGCAGCAAATATGGCTTGAGAATCTAATCGGTTTTCTAACCCTTCGAGTTGCATACGTATGCCACAGATATGGTGCGCCAGAAACAGGGTTATATGCGCCCATAACTTGGCAAATTTCCACATTACTGCGCGAGGCAGAAGCAAAAGCGGAAGGTACAACACTGCCAGAATCACGGTTATTCCGTAAAAAGAAATATTGAATAATGTGGCGCGAACAGCGTTCATTGGCGAGTTTCCTTTTTGTGAGAAGGGGAAGTAGCATCAGCTTCACTGCCTAGACCCACATCGGTTGGAGGGTGCAGCTTGCTTGTGCGCGGCGAAATCACCTGTAAAGCCTCAGGCAGAGCATAATAAAGCTTTCGCAAAATGTATTTATTATATTCTAAGAATATTAATCGCAGTGAGCCACGGGAGACCAACACCACATTTTCCACCTCTTTCCATTCAGGAAATACGGGCGAGGCAATAATGTTAGCCTCAGGCATCGCGTGACGGAACTCCATCAGGCTGCGTGGCATGTGATAGCTGGAAGTTACCAGCCGCACACTGTGATAATTATTTTTTTTCATCCATTTTCTGGTTTCAATGGCATTTCCCACCGTATCACGCGGCCCGTAATCCAGCACCATACGCGATATACCATCGGACAGCACCGGATGATTAGTGTCGATGTGATATTCTTTTACCAGTTCTTCTGGCTTAACGTCTTTGTCTACACCTGAAATCAACAGCATTTTTGCGCGATCTTCCTTGAGTAGATCGATGCCCTTCTCAACGCGTCCCATACCTCCTGTCAGCACAACTATAATATCGGTTTGCGTAGCGCTTACGGATTCATTTTCCTGTCGTGGCACTTGGTGGTAAAACCACGCAAACCCTGCCAGCCACAATGCAACAGCAACGACAAGCAGAGCAAAAATCATTCGCGTATGTTTTTTGGCCACAGCCATGCATCGCCTCAGGGTTTACGTTTTAGCAATGCCAGTACGGCATAGCGGGTAGAGAAAAATGCCGCTAAAGCGGTAAGCAATGGCAGCGTCAGAAACAATAGCGCATGTGTATAGGAAAAATCAAATACAGGTAGCAATGGTGCATCCAGGGATGTGGTAAGATTTTGCGACAGCCAGAATAACAGCGCTGCCACCAGCGATCCTCTTGCTGCACCACGAAACACCAGCCGCATGGCATTTTGTTGAAATTGGGCTGCAATATAATCATCTTGCGCGCCGATAGTATACAATACCTCTACTGTTTGCTGGTGCAGGCGCAGCGCCGTTTTTGCTGCAAGCACCACAATGGCAAGCGTGGTCAGAATAATCATTCCTGCTAAAGTAAAAATCATATATTGCACTCCGGAAGAAAATTGACTGAAGCGCGTCATCCACTGCTTGTAGTCATCTATTTCTGCGCCGGGGGCTAATTCTTGCAGCCTACGCTCCAGCGCTGGCAAATCCACTGCTGCACCTTCCAGAATTTTCACCTCTATCAGCATAGGGAGCGGCAGATTTTCTACTCCTTCGGCGTTGCCAAGCCACGGCTCAATAAGCGCCTGCATTTCTTCTTTGCTGATTTCATGCGCCGACACCACCCAATCGTTATTGCGCACCAATTGTACTACGGTTTCGGGCTGAACAGTCACTGCCGCCGCTGCAGGAATTTGTATGGTGAAGCTATTAAGGTAATTGCCGCTAATGCGATGCATAATGGTACCCAGTGACAATGAGCCTGCCAGCATCAAGCCGGTTAGACACACCATAAATGCCACGATCCACGGCAGAAAACGATTCGCCTCATCACGGGCAAAAGGAATGTCCGGTGCAGCGAACCAACTTTTTTTATGAAATTCCTGCGACACCCTATATTCCTGCCTGTTGGCTGATTATGCCTGCGTATCTACCTTAGATTCAGCAGCGCCTTTTTTCGACACCACTACCATGGCAGGGCGTAACAGACGGTCATTAATGACATAGCCGGCCTGCATAACGTGCAGCACGGTATTAGGCTCTTTGCTGGGATCTTCTACCTGACTCACTGCCTGATGACGGTTATGGTCAAATTTTTCACCCATGGGGTCTATGCGCTGAATACCATGTTTTTCGAAAGCATTGAGCAATTCCCGCAAGGTCATGTCTACCCCATCTGCCAGACTTTTGAGCGGGCCATCTTCTTTGCGGGCTTCTTCAGAAATACTATTAACGGCCAAAAACAAATTCTCGCCTACGGTAATCATATCGCGTGCAAAACCGGATACGGCATATTTGCTGGTTTCTTCCACATCTCGTGTGGCGCGGCGGCGTACGTTTTCAGATTCGGCTACCGCACGCAAAAGCTGATCTTTCATTTCGCCAAGCTTAGTTTCATAATCAGCTTTGAGTGCCTCAAGCGCTTCATTAACATTTTCGCCTGATTCGGCAACTTCTTCTTTTGCTGCCTCAAAGGATTCTTCCGGCGCTTCCGCCGCTTTGCGTATGGCGCGGTTAATCGCATCGGCGCTAATAATCGAGTCGGCAGCTTTTTTTGCCGCATCTTCTGCAGAAATTTCATTCTCCTCGTCTTG
>JAKUPQ010000101.1 GCA_022450665.1 Alphaproteobacteria bacterium
GATGGCACCCAATATGTTCCAGCGTCCAGCGAGACAAAGTCACCCATTTCATCGCTCTTTCGTAAATAATAGGGTTAAGGTTAGAAACTATGTTTGGCAAAAAACCATCGCAACCGGCAAACCCAGCTGCACCTGTCCAAGGTCAGCCGCCGCAGCAGCATGGCAAGCCTAATCCTAATCCCGCCAATCCCGCACCTGCTGGAAGCCATAATCCTCCTGCTATTCCTCCTTCAGGCCACCCCGGCGCAGAGAATTTGCCCGCAACTGTTCCTCAGCAACAGGTTGCGCCGCAGGCACAGCAAACAGATTTATCACAGCAACAGCGCACCAATGTCAGCCAAAGCGCTGCAGGGCCAGGGAGTGCACAACAAAAGGCCGCGGTAAAAAAAGACGATAAGATTCACCGTTACACCGATCAAAATCTTGAAACGGCCGAATACAAAAAAGCTAAAGAACAAGTAATCGAAATTTTGCTCGAAAAAGCAGATTTGGCTGCTTTAGAAACCTTGCAAAGCAAAGTTAAAAAAGAGCGCGTGGCATCGGCCGCCAAATCAATTATTTCAGAAATCACCATCCCTCTTAATTCTGCGCAGCAAGATTTGCTACAAACGCAGGTTATTGATGAAATATTGGGATTTGGTCCTCTTGAGTCGCTCATGGCCGACCATAATGTGTCGGATATCATGATCAATGGCCCGCATAAAATCTATCTTGAAAAAGAGGGCAAACTTGCCCCATGTGACGTGACATTCACAAGCGAAAAGCATCTTTTAAATGTTATTCAAAAAATTGTTTCCACCACCGGCCGCCGCGTAGATGAAACCAGTCCTATGGTGGATGCGCGTATGCCTGATGGTTCACGTTTTAACGCGATTATTCCTCCGTTGGCACTGGATGGAAGCTTAGTTTCAATTCGTAAATTCAAGCCATCCAAAATGCCACTGAGCCAATATCTCGATTACGGCTCTATGAGCCCTGAAATGTGCCAGTTTTTGGAAATTGCGGGTAACATTCGCCTAAATATTATTATTTCCGGCGGTACTGGCTCCGGAAAAACAACCATGCTTAACGCACTTTCCGGGCATATTGATGAAGGCGAACGGGTTATTACCATTGAGGATGCTGCCGAATTGCAAATGCACCAGCCCCATGTGTTGCGGCTGGAAACTCGCCCTTCCAACTCTGAAGGCACCGGTGAAATTACCCAGCGCCAATTGGTTAAAAACGCGCTGCGTATGCGCCCCGACCGTATTATTCTGGGAGAGATTCGCGGCGATGAAGTGTTGGACGTGCTTGCCGCAATGAACACTGGCCATGAAGGCTCTATGGCGACTATTCACGCCAATAACCCCCGCGACTGCCTGTCACGTATCGAAAATCTGGTAGGGCTTGCTGGAGTGACAATTCCGCTTTCAGCCATGCGTAAACAAATCGAAAGCGCACTCAACCTGATTGTACAGGTGTCACGTATGCGCGATGGTGCGCGTCGCGTTACACATATTGAAGAAATCGTGGGAATGGAGGGTGATACGATTACCACCCAGACCCTATTTGGCTATAAACCTGGCCCTATGGATGAGCATGGGAGAATTCAGGGCAATTATTATTGCACCGGCATTCGTCCTCGCTTCTTCGATCAGGCTGCATACTTTAACCGAGACCGTGAACTTGCGGCCTGTATAAAGCCGAAGGGGCAATAGGCGTATTATGTCTGATCAACTGCTCTGGGCATTATTATTTGGTATTGGCGTATTTGTTGCCGTTGTCTTTATCAGCCGCCAGATTGGTGGCGACAAGGCCGCAAACAAGCACAACAAACGCATCATTAATCAGCTTTATGAAGAGCAGGAAGAACGCTCCCGTCAGGATGCCGCAGATAATCGCAATATTCTAAAGGCTGATTCAGGTAGCGCGGGGCGTTTACTCCTATCATTACCTAATGGCGAAGCGATATATTCTCTCGTATTCAAAGCAGGCTTAGGTAATAGTGTCAGCGGCTTTTTAATAGCGTGTGTAGGGTTATTCATAGCGCTAATCGTGCTTTTAGGCAAAATATTTGGTGGATTATATGCATTTCCTATCGCAATTATCCTTACCATTTTATTACCCCGATGGTATCTGAAGCGCAAAATTAACAAGCGCAATGATGCATTTATCAATATGTTTCCGGATGCGGTAGACATGATTGTGCGAAGCGTAAAATCAGGACATCCGTTAAATACGGCGCTACGCATGATTGCAGAAAACATGGACCCACCGGTTAAAACCGAGTTTAAACAACTGGTAGACGAAATTGCCTTTGGTCGCTCTACGGTCGATGCATTGCAACGTATGGCTCACCGTGTAGATGAGCCAGACCTGCAGTTTTTTGTAGTTATTCTCTCCGTCCAGCAAGAAACCGGCGGTAATTTGGCAGAAGTACTGAGCAATCTTTCTGGTATTGTGCGTAAACGTAAACAATTACGCCTGAAAATCAAAGCGATGACCTCTGAAGGACGTGCCACAGCATATATTTTGGGAGCATTACCTTTCGTGGTATTCGGTGCCATTCACGTCACCAGCCCCGACTATCTTTTACCGCTGTTTAACGATCCTTTGGGGCAGATGATCTTAGGTGGATCGCTAGGTTTGGTCGCACTTGCAGCCTTCATCGTATATAACATGCTACAGATTGATATATGATATGCTAGATTTTTTGCTTCCAGTATTATTTACATTCCTTGTTTTCATCATCCTGTTATATATTATTAACCGAACAGGAGATGATGAAAATGTGCAGTCGCGCTTGGAGCGCATGGCTGAAGATACCGGGTACACGCAAAATGAAACCTCTTATAGTGATGGCATTAACCCTGAAACATCGTTTTTAGATAGTGAAGATAAAAAATCCGGCTTGGCTATATTGGGTGAAAGCTTCATCACCATGATGGGTAAAAACCCACAAAATGTTCAAAAAGACATGCAGCTGCGATTTATCCAAGCTGGCGTGTATTCCCCTAACGCGCTGGGGTATTACTATTTATTTAAAGTTATTGCATTCCCAATTGCATTGGTAATCGCATTTTTACTAATCTCTACTTATGCAGAAGGCATGATGCGGCTGCTAAAAGTCATAGCCGCACTCGCTTTGGTGTTTATTGCATGGTTTGGCCCCTCTATTTATCTGACCAACAAAAAGCAAAAGCGTCAAAAAACCTTACAGCGCTCTTTTCCTGACACGCTCGATTTGATTTTAGTTTGCGTAGAATCAGGCTTGGCGCTCGACGCTGCTTTAGCACGGGTATGCCGCGAATTAGGTCGCGCCCATCCAGAAATCACTAAAGAGCTAAACCGTACACGGATGGAGCTTACATTGCTTTCGGATCGTAGCATTGCCTTGCAAAACCTTGCGGAGCGCACGGATCTTGTGGCATTTCGCTCGCTCGTAGCAGCGCTGATGCAAACCGAGAAGTTCGGCACCAGCCTTACTGAAACCTTACGTGTGCTGTCAGACGATTATCGTAATACCCGCCTTATGATAGCAGAAAATAAGGCAGGTAAACTGCCAGCTATGATGACGGTGCCGATGATCTTGCTTATGATGCCCGCCTTTATGATGATTATTCTAGGCCCTGCTATCGTCCAATTCATGAAAGCTTGGTCGGATACGGGAATAGATTAATATAGCGGCTTTACGCTCTTTGTGACTTAATCACGCTTTTTTAATCCAATGAATTTGAAGGCTATGGTCAGCGTGAAACCCGCTTCGTTTTCTATTGTATCTGATTTTGAGCCTGCTGGGGATCAGCCGCAGGCTATTGCAAAACTCGTAGATGGCTTGCAAAACGACAAGCCCGATCAGGTTTTACTAGGCGTCACCGGTTCGGGCAAAACCTTTACCATGGCGCATATAATCGAGACATTGCAGCGCCCCGCCATTATTATGGCACATAACAAAACCCTTGCCGCGCAGCTTTACAGCGAAATGAAAGATTTTTTTCCCAATAATGCGGTAGAATATTTTGTATCTTATTACGATTATTATCAGCCCGAAGCCTATATTGCCAAAACCGACACATTTATTGAAAAAGACTCCTCTATCAATGAGCAAATTGACCGAATGCGACATTCTGCCACGCGGGCATTATTGGAGCGCAACGATGTAATTGTGGTGTCATCTGTGTCATGCATCTATGGCATTGGCTCGGTAGAGACCTACTCCGCCATGACCATAGAACTTGCTACAGGTGGAAAGATTGATCGCTCCGACCTTATACGCCGCCTCATAGAGGTGCAGTTTAAACGTAATGATATGGACTTTCATCGCGGTACTTTTCGTGTACGCGGCGATAGCGTGGATATTTTTCCCACCCACTATGAAGACCGAGCGTGGCGGCTATCGATGTTTGGCGATGAAATTGAAAGCATCATCGAGTTCGATCCGCTCACTGGTGAAAAAACCGCCACCTTAGAAAATATTACCGTCTACGCAAACAGCCACTATGTCACGCCGCGCCCCACTATGGATCAGGCCATGAAAGGCATCAAAGCCGAATTAAAAGATCGATTAGAGTGGTATTATGCCAACAACAAACTGCTCGAAGCACAACGGTTGGAGCCGCGTACCATGTTTGCCCTCGAAATGATGCAGTAAACCGGCGCATGCAAGGGCATCGAAAACTATTCGCGTTGGCTGAGCGGGCGCAAACCCGGAGAAGCCCCACCGACCCTGTTTGAATACCTGCCCGACAACGCTTTATTGTTTTTAGATGAAAGCCACGTAACCGTCCCCCAAATTGGTGCCATGTATAAGGGCGATTTTGCCCGCAAAACCAACTTGATGGAATACGGCTTCCGTCTACCTTCCTGCATGGATAATCGCCCATTACGGTTTGAGGAGTGGGACAAAATGCGCCCGCAAACCATTTTTGTTTCTGCCACTCCCGGCAAATTCGAAATGGAACGCACCAATGGCGAAGTCGTCGATCAGGTAATCCGTCCTACCGGCCTTATTGATCCTCCTTGCTATATACGCCCTGTATCGAATCAGGTGGATGATTTACTAGCCGAATGCCGTGAACAAATAGCTGCAAAACGTCGTATTTTGGTTACAACACTCACCAAGCGCATGGCTGAAGAACTGACAGATTATATGCAGGAAGCGGGACTTAAAGTAGAATACCTGCATAGCGATATCGACACGTTGGAACGTATAGAAATTATCCGTAATTTGCGTTTGGGAACATTTGATATTCTGGTTGGTATCAACCTGCTGCGTGAGGGCCTAGATATACCCGAATGCGGCCTTGTTGCCATATTGGATGCAGATAAAGAAGGTTTCCTGCGCTCGCAAACTTCGCTCATACAGACCATTGGCCGCGCCGCACGGAATGTGGATGGCAAAGTGATTTTATATGCCGATGTAATGACCAATTCTCTCACCGCTGCGCTGGAAGAGACCTCCCGCCGCCGTGAGATTCAGGAAGCTTATAACAAAGCTCATAACATCACTCCCGCTTCTATCCGCAAAAATATTTCTCAAGTGCTCGAAACCGTGTATGAAAAAGACCATTTCACCGTGGATACCAATAAAACCCACGGCATTCCCGAATTCACCGGCACTAATATCGAAGATTACATAACCATAGTGCGCAAAAAAATGCTCGAAGCTGCCGCAGATCTTGAGTTTGAAGAAGCGGCTAAGCTGCGGGATATGATAGATAAGCTGGAAAAAAAGCGCGATGCAAAACCCGATGGTACACGCAAGAAAAAACGCTCACCAAGATAACCAGCTAATATTTCACAATAAACAAACTTCTGCTGTAATTTTTTTTGCTGCAATGCACCTAAGGTTTGCTGTGTTTCTGCTTGCTATTGTATTGCGCTTGCAGCATGATTCCTCCCAATTAAAATAATCGCCGCCAAGCAGGCTGGCACGTTGACATGCATTGAGGAAAAAAAGATGGCTAAACAAACCCCTACCGTTGGTGAGTTTCTTTTCGAATATTTGTATAATCAAGGTGTGCGCACCGCCTTCGGTATTCCCGGTGATTTTGCGTTACCAACCTTCCGCTGGATAGAAAAATCCAAACTAGACCTTATTAATATGACTCATGAGCCATCAGTTGGCTTTGCTGCAGATGCCTATGCGCGTTTGACTGGTGGATTAGGTGTGGCATGTGTTACCTATTGCGTGGGCGGGCTTAATATGCTCAACAGCATTGCATGTGCCTATGCAGAAAAAAGCCCTGTCGTAGTTATTTCCGGAGGCCCTTCTCCCAATGACCGCCGC
>JAKUPQ010000102.1 GCA_022450665.1 Alphaproteobacteria bacterium
GGCTTACCAACCGCAACCATTTTCATCACACCAGCTGGGGCGAGAATTTGCATGGACGCTATGATAGTATTGTCAGCAATCCCCCCTATATTTGCGAAGCTGATATGGCAGGGCTGGAGCCGGAAGTAACCCAATATGAACCACACAGCGCGTTGGTTGGGGGCGTAGATGGTTTGGATGCGTATCGTGCTCAGATGCCCGATATTAAACGGCTGCTTGCCCCGCAGGGAATTGCTGTATTAGAATTTGGACAAGGACAAGCGAAAGATGTTGTGGCAATTGCAACAGCATACGGCTTGCAAGCCCAAGAAATTTGTAACGATCTAGCCAGTATCGAACGTTGCGTTGTATTATCCCATATGCAGACAGGCAATGATAATGAGTGAGAATTCTAACTATGAACCGAACCAATCAACAGTGAAAGAGAGAGGTATGCGTAGAAAAAATAATCATAAAATGAATAATAATAACAATAGCGGCAATAATAATGGCCGTCGTCGTTATCGTAATAACAGCGATAATAATTCGGGAAAAATTAAGAATGTGTCGGCTAGCCGCGATAAGTTTCTGAACATGGCGCGGGACGCTATGGCATCAGGCGATCGTGTAGAGGCAGAAAACTATTTGCAACATGCAGAGCATTACTACCGTGTGCTTAGTGTGCTGCAAGAAGAAGATTCGCGCAGTCGCCCGCCACGGGATGACAATAATCCGAACCAGAACAGCGATAACGCTGCAAACAACGCTTCTTCAAATGAAGATAATAGCGATAAAGATAACCGCGGAAACAAAGCGGCAGAGAGCAATGCGGATGACGCGTTGAAAATGGCCAGCTAAAGTGGCCACCGCGCTTTCCCGAATGCGAGAGCAAAGCGCTTAAATTGTACACTGTTGAGATTATGCCCGCCCCTGCTTTATAGGCAGGGGTGGAGGCTTCGCATGCTTTACTTGTTAAGATGCTTCACACAGGCAGCCATGGTGTCGCAGGCGTGTTTAAAGTTCGCATAAAAATTCCCCGCTGTCGTATCCACTACGATTTTTAATGGAATCAAACGCCCATCGTCACTCAAATACAAGCTGACCGAGGGGTCTTTCTTATTGGCAATATCTTCAAGTTCACTGTCTTTATATCCAGCGACAGGGGTGCGGCTCATACTAAAATGAATCACCGGAATATCCTGCATATTCCAGCCAACCTGTTTGCGCCCTTGCACAAAATAATGCATGTCTGTCAGACGCCTGCCGTCATACATGCGGATAGTGAATTTTTGCTGACCATTGCGAAGCGCTTCATAGACTTTATGCCGCTGCAAGAAAAACGGAGTTAGTGCGTCCACCACATTCTTTTTAAGCTCCATAGGCACGGCAGGGCGCTTATCGCGATTTTCTGGTGGGGTGTTAATTTCATGCACCAAATTCCCCTGCGCATCATAATCCAGCACAATATGGCGGGTTTTCCCCCGTAGTTTGAAATAGGTTTCAAATTTTTGCGGCACATATATATCCGCAGTTTTAATGCCTTCAAGGGTCGTAGAGCTTTCATGTTTGGTAAATGCCCAGGCAATGCCGTTGCTTTTGACATTCACTTGCATGCGATAGCTTGTGTCATCCTCAAATGCGTCTATTACCATACCGCCTGCTGTAATACCGCTCCATGCTACTTCATAAAACCCGGTGGTATTAAATGGCTCTAGCGGTAACAAAGGCGTGTTTTGAACAGGGGCAGTACTTTGCACATCCTGTGCCATCGCTGATGGGTTAATAACTGCGAATAAACATAGACATATTATTAACGGTCTGTTGAACTGCATAGGGTTCCTACTTGATAATGCACAAAACATCACCATATGGTTTTTATATATATGAATGCTATACGGATTAAGTATAGCATTGTAAGGAGGTAAAAACATGAATTTTGATCAGTTTACAGAAAAATCCCGTGAAATTCTGCAAGAAGCACAAGCCCTTGCTTTGCGCCGGAACCACCAGAAGTTCGTGCCCGAGCATGTGCTGGCTGCCATGCTTGATGATAAGGAAGGGTTTACCGAGCGATTGATTGTAGCCTCTGGGGGGAATGCGAATACGGTGCGCGCAAAGATCAATGCCGCGCTGGACTCCTTGCCAAAGGTAGAAGGCAGTGGCGCAGGGCAGTTATATCTGGCGGCAGAAACCGCACGATTTATAGAGTTGTCGGAAGATGCGGCAAAGCGCGCAAAGGATAAATTTGTTACTCTCGAAATGATGTTACTGGCATTAGCCGTGGAAAAAGAATCTCCTGCGGGCGAAGCGCTGGCGGCGGCGGGTATTGTGCCACAGCGATTGAATGCGGCCATTGATGATATGCGTAAAGGTCGTAAGGCAAACTCAGCTTCTGCAGAAGGAAATTATGAAGCATTGAATAAATATGCCAAAGATCTGACCGAGGCGGCGCAAAATGGCAAGCTTGATCCGGTGATAGGACGAGATGAAGAAATTCGTCGCACCATGCAGGTGTTATCGCGTCGGACAAAAAACAATCCGGTACTGATAGGGGAGCCAGGTGTAGGCAAAACTGCTATTATCGAAGGGCTTGCCCAGCGCATTGTTGCAGGTGATGTGCCGGAAAACCTGCGCAATAAAAAACTCCTGTCCTTGGATTTAGGGGCGTTGGTTGCAGGTGCAAAATTCCGTGGCGAATTTGAAGAGCGCCTTAAAGCGGTGCTAACAGAAGTGACCGGTGGCGAAGGCGAATTTATCTTATTTATTGATGAATTACACACCTTGGTAGGTGCGGGTAAAGCCGAAGGCTCCATGGATGCTTCTAACTTGCTAAAACCCGCCCTTGCTCGTGGCGAGTTGCACTGCGTGGGTGCTACCACACTGGATGAATACCGTAAATATATCGAAAAAGATGCTGCCTTGGCGCGGCGTTTCCAATCTGTTTTCGTATCGGAGCCAACCGTGGCCGATACGATTTCTATTTTGCGGGGGCTAAAAGAAAAATACGAAGTGCATCATGGAGTGCGAATTACCGATGCCGCGCTGGTGGCCGCCGCCACATTATCGAACCGTTATATTACCGATCGCTTTTTGCCCGATAAAGCCATTGATTTGATGGATGAAGCAGGATCGCGCTTGCGTATGGAGGTGGATTCCAAACCTGAGGCGTTGGATGAGTTAGATCGCAAGATCATCCAGTTGAAAATTGAGCGCGAAGCACTGAAAAAAGAAACCGATAAAGGTTCAAAAGACCGTTTGGTGGCGTTGGAAAAAGAGCTAAGCACATTAGAGGACAAGTCGGAAAAAATTACTACCCAATGGAAACAGGAAAAATCGAAGCTTTCAGATTCGCAAAAAATTAAAGAAGACTTGGAAGCTGCACGTACCGAACTGGAGACGGTGCAACGCAAAGGCGATTTGGCGCGGGCAGGTGAGCTTGCCTATGGCGTGATTCCAGAGTTAGAAAAACGTCTGCAAGAGGCTGAGGCCGCTCAAGATGCTCCGAAGGCCAAGAGTCACTTGCTGCGTGAATCCGTTACCGACAGCGATATCGCTTCTATCGTTTCGCGTTGGACAGGCGTTCCGGTAAACAAGTTATTGGAAGGCGAAAGAGATAAATTGGTGCGTATGGAAGAGGCGTTGCACAAGCGCGTAATAGGGCAGCATGATGCCGTGGTGGCGGTTAGTAATGCCGTACGACGCGCACGTTCAGGATTGCAAGATGCTGCACGTCCTATTGGATCATTTCTCTTTTTAGGACCAACCGGCGTGGGTAAAACCGAACTAACGAAGGCGCTGGCCGGATTTATGTTTGACGATGAATCTGCATTGCTGCGCATTGATATGTCGGAATTCATGGAAAAACACGCAGTGGCAAGGCTCATAGGCGCGCCTCCTGGCTATGTGGGGTATGAAGAAGGGGGAAAACTCACGGAAGCAGTGCGCCGCCGCCCCTATCAGGTGATTTTGTTTGATGAGGTGGAAAAAGCGCATCCCGATGTGTTTAATATTTTGCTGCAAGTGCTTGACGATGGTCGTTTAACCGATGGTCACGGGCGTACGGTAGATTTTAGAAACACATTGATTGTGCTAACATCGAATCTGGGTTCGGAATTCTTAGCGAATTTGCAAGAGGGCGAGACCAGTGAAAAAGTGCATGATGAGGTGATGGAAGTAGTGCGCAGTGCTTTCCGCCCCGAGTTTCTGAATCGTTTAGATGAAACAATATTGTTTGATCGCCTGCAACGCGATGATATGGCTGCCATTGTGGATATTCAGCTAGAGCGCCTGCAATCGCGGCTTAGTGAACGCAAAATTATTTTGGATATCTCACCTGAGGCACGCACATGGCTTGCCAATACGGGATATGATCCGGTATATGGGGCGCGCCCGCTCAAGCGTGTGATACAGCGTGAGCTGGAGAATTTGCTGGCGATGGAGCTATTGCAAGGCACATTTGGGGATGGCGATACAATTCATATTACCGTTAAAGACAGCCAACTGGCTTTTGAAGCCAAGCATAAAAAAGTCGCTTGAATCAGGCGTTATTGGGTGATGTCGGCTTGAGCAAGGGAGGACTCTCCCTTAATCATCCGGCGAGCCAATAGGTCGATTTGCTTGATGTTTTCTTTGAAATTTGCAAGCTCAGTCCCTGCCAGTTTATGGCCATTGGGAAACTTAACGCTTTTGGGGTTTATCTGCGTACCTGCTTTCAGCACTTCGTAATGTAAGTGTGGCCCTGTGGAGCGTCCGGTGGTACCAACGTAGCCAATGACTTGCCCTTGTTTTACCCGCGCACCTTTACGGGTTTTTTTCGCAAAACCTTTCAGATGTGCATAAGCGCTGGAATATTGGTTGTTGTGGCGTATGCGGATGTAGTTGCCATAAGAGCCACGGCGTGAAGCATAGTCGATCACCCCATCGCCAGCTGCATAAATGGGTGTGCCACGGGCGGCAGCAAAATCTACGCCTTTGTGCATTTTGCCATAGCCCAGCACAGGGTGGCGACGCATACCAAACCCTGATGATAATCGCGCACCGTTGATGGGTGTGCGTAGTAATGCCTTGCGCACGCTCTGGCCGTTCTCGTCATAATAGCCATCTTCGCCATTGATACGGGAGTAATGGTAAATTTTCTTTTCTTCTCCGCCCAAGGTTAATGTGGCAAATAGTAGTTTTCCGTAGCCTGCGGTGATGTCATCTTCGGTTTTCATTTTTTCGAACACGACATTAAACGCATCGCCACGGCGAATTTCTCGCTGGAAATCCACATCGTAACTGTAAGCGTTAATTAATGTGCCGAGGATAGCGGGTGGAACGCCTGTATCGATACCGGTTTTATACAGGCTCGAATTAATAGTACCACCGCCGCTGGAAAGTTCGGTGTTCAGTTCGGCTTGCACCACCTTTAAAGCAAAGTCGTCTTTGGCTTTTTGCGTAAGTTCCAGCGTTTCGATGGGGGTCATCTTAATACTCAGGCTGGCCACGTCATAATCCGTATCGCCATATTTGCTTTCGTTTAGCTGCAACTCTACTTTTTGCCCAATGACTAAACGGCGTGGGTCGTATTTGTCGCGTAGCGCGGTAATTATATTATGCGCTTCCTGATAGTTTACGCCTTTACGCGTCAGCAAGTCCGAAAGCGTATCTCCCTTGCTTACTTCGAGGGTGAAATGCGATGGGTTTTTCATATGCGCGGCAGTGCGGGCAAGATTTTCGGCTTTAGAGATAGCGTTATTTTTTTTGGCAGTCTCGCGGGCGTCGCTTTCTTGTAGCAATGTCGAGGTATCCACAGGGCTTTCAACAGCCACCTGCGCATGTTCTACAGTGGAATCAGTAGTGAAATAATTGACCAATGCTGCGCTGGAGGTCCCAAAAACCATTCCCAGTACAAACCAGGATATACGCAAGCGCATAGCTTTTTTATGGGGAACGCTTCGCACCACGCGTTGCGTGGGTGGATCAAAATTCAGGGGATTCGCAGTAATAGCCTCTTCCCGATACAACATCTAGCCTTTCTGTTACCAGAAACTACAATTTGTAGGGTTACATTAGCATAATATTTTGTCATGCTCAACCCCTCGTGGCATTGTTATAATAAACCCACAAATTGTAAGCAAGAGAAAACCCATCCACGGGCTTATTTTGAGGTGGCAATATAGGAGCCATCCCAGCCCTCAGGCGGGGGTGACTCTCTGTATACGCGAATACGTTGCAAGTATAGGCGGGCAAGTTCGGTAAGGGGCTTGTGTAGCTTTGCAAGTTGCTTAGCATGGCG
>JAKUPQ010000103.1 GCA_022450665.1 Alphaproteobacteria bacterium
ACAAAAAAAGCCATGCGCTGGATGTGAGCCACTTGCCAAAACACGCTATGCAGAGCCGTGAAGAATCCATGTATCAAACTCTGGTTATGGGGCTGCGGGATTATATTGAAAAATCACGGTTGCCCGGTGTGGTGTTAGGGCTTTCCGGCGGTATAGATTCGGCGTTTACTGTGGCATTAGCGGTAGATGCGCTGGGTGCAGACAGAGTAACCGGTGTGCGGTTGCCTTCACGCTACACCTCACAAATGAGTATGGATGATGCCCAAACATCCGCCACGTTGTTAGGAATTTCACTCGACACCATCGCAATTGAACCCGCAGTAGAAGCGATGACTACCATGCTTAGTGAAGTGTTTGCGGGTAAGCCTTCGGATGTGACAGAAGAAAATTTACAATCACGTATTCGCGGCACAACCCTCATGGCTATCAGCAACAAACATGGAAATGTTGTAGTTAATACCAGCAATAAATCGGAAATGGCTGTGGGTTATGGCACACTTTATGGAGATATGTGTGGTGCATATGCGCCGCTAAAAGATGTGTATAAACTACAAGTATACGCTTTGGCAAAATGGCGAAATAATCATTTTTGCGATAATTTTTTAGGGCCAAAAGCAACGGTGATTCCAGAACGCAGCATTACCCGCGCCCCTTCTGCTGAGCTGCGCGAAGATCAGGAAGATCGTCAATCTTTGCCGGATTATCCCGAGTTGGATGTAATCTTACACGGTCTGATTGAAGAAAAACTCTCGGTAAATGAAGTGGTGCGCAAAGGCTTTTCGCGTGAAACGGTAGAAAAAGTAAACCGCCTGCTCTATATTGCCGAATATAAGCGCCGCCAAGCACCTCCAGGAGTAAAAGTTACCTCGATGGTGTTTGGCAAAGACTGGCGCTATCCTCTCGCACAACAATTTGATAATTAGAAGAGTAGTTATGTCTCATACGCCCATCGTCCGCTTTGCCCCCAGCCCAACGGGGTATTTGCATGTCGGTAATATACGTACCGCATTGGTAAACTACTTGTTTGCAAAACAGCAAGGCGGGGAGTTTCATCTGCGCATGGATGACACGGATGCCGAGCGCTCCAAACCCGAATATGAAGCCGCTATTAAAGAAGATCTCACATGGCTGGGCATGGAATGGAGCGACTATTCACGTCAACGCGATCGCTTTGCAAATTACGAAGCTGCCAAAGAAAAACTGATTGCTGCTGGCCGATTATACCCATGCTGGGAAACGCAAGATGAGCTGGACGTAAAACGTAAAATGCTTATCAGTCGTGGCCAACCCCCGATTTATGATCGTGGCGCGCTCAAGCTGAGTGATGACGAGAAACAAGCCATGCTGGACAGCGGCAAGCAACCGCATTATCGTTTTTTGCTTGAAGATACCACTATCGCGTGGAAAGATTTGATTCGCGGTGATGTGAAATTTGAAGGCAACCATATGAGCGATCCGGTGTTGATACGCGCCGATGGTGTGCCGCTTTATACGTTTTGCTCGGTGGTGGATGATATTGAATTCCATACCACCCATATTTTGCGCGGCGAAGATCATGTGAGCAATACCGCTGTTCAAACGCAAATTTTTATGGCTTTGGGCGGTGATGTGCCAACATTCGGACATATGGCACTGCTTAAAACTAAAGAAGGTGAACTCTCTAAACGTAAGGGCGGTGGCGATATTCGCAGTCTGCGTGCAGAAGGCATTGAAGCCATGGCCGTAAACAGTCTGCTTGCCAAAATTGGCACATCTGATGCGATTGATATTTTCCCCGATATGGAGGCGTTGATCGCTTCGTTCGACATCAGCAAATTTGGCCGCGCCGCAGCAAATTATGACCCTAAAGAACTGGAGCGGCTGAACGCTAAGCTCACCAGCACTTTGCCGTGGGATGCGGTGAAAGATCAGTTGCCACAAGCTGATGCAGAGTTCTGGGAGGCTGTGCGACCCAATGTGGCTACCGTGGCAGAAGCAAAATTATGGTTGGATATTATTCACCAGCCATGCGGAGAAATAGCGCCGGAAGATGCCGAGTTCTTGGCACAGGCGAGTGGCTTGCTGCCTGCCGGAGAATGGAATGATGCTACGTGGAACGAGTGGACAAAGGCGGTGGCCGAAATTACGGGACGCAAGGGAAAAACACTGTTTATGCCGATTCGTTTGGCGCTTACGGGCATGTCACATGGGCCGGAACTGCGGGCATTGCTGCCACTGCTAGGCCGTGAGAAAACTACACAACGCTTAAAAGGCCAAGTGCATGCGTGAAGGGTGTATGAGCCATTCCTGCGTAGTTGGGAATTTTTGATGCGCCATGGAAAATTACCATAGGAATGACAGGAAAAATGGCTGAATTGAAATTTTACAACACGCTCACCCGTCGTGAAGAAGCTTTTGTGCCGATGGATGAAAGCCATATACGCGTATATGTTTGCGGCCCTACTGTTTATGACCGCGCCCATATTGGCAATGCGCGCTCGGCGGTGGTTTATGATGTAATGGCGCGTCTGTTGCGCCACCTTTATCCACATGTCACCTATGTGCGCAACATTACCGATGTGGATGACAAAATTAATAAAGCTGCCCAAGAGCGCCAAATTCCTATTAGCGAAGTGACTACAGAAGTGACCGAATGGTATCATGACGATATGGCGGCTTTGGGCAATAAGCGCCCGGATGTGGAGCCACGCGCCACTGAGCATATTAATGAAATGATCGCCATGATAGAGGCGCTCATCGCAAAGAACCACGCCTATGCCGCAGAAGGCCATGTATTATTTGCGGTGGAAAGCGACGCGAATTATGGCAGCCTGTCACACCGTACTAAAGAAAATATGATCGCCGGATCGCGTGTAGAGGTCGCCCCCTATAAGCGCTACGCTGGCGATTTTGTGCTGTGGAAACCCTCGAAAGACGATGAGCCCGGCTGGGACTCACCGTGGGGATATGGCCGTCCGGGCTGGCATATTGAATGCTCAGCCATGAGCATGAAATATTTGGGCAAGAGCTTTGATATTCACGGGGGCGGGGCAGATTTGATATTTCCTCACCACGAAAATGAAATCGCGCAAGCCACATGCGCTCACGAAGATTCTGAATATGCTCATTATTGGGTGCATAACGGATTCCTGACCGTGAATGGCGAGAAAATGAGCAAGTCACTCGGCAATTTTATTACGGTGCGTGATTTGCTTGATAAAGGTATAAAAGGCGAAGTGATCCGCTATGCTCTGTTGTCTACCCAATACCGTAAGCCACTGGATTGGAGTGATAAGTTGCTTGACGATGCACAAAAGGCGATGGATGGGTTCTATCGTCGAATAGATGGTGCTAAGTGTGGTGAAATATCCGCAGCATTTATAGAGGCCTTGTGCGATGATCTTAATGTGCCCAAGGCAACCGCGATGCTGCACACAGCCAACCCTGCTGATCTATTGGCCATGGGAAAAATGTTGGGTTTGTTTGAGCAGGATGCGCGCGCATGGTTTAAAGGTGAGCAAGGGGACGTAGATAACGCAGATGATTGGATCGATGCGAAAATTGCCGAACGTATCGTCGCCAAAAAAGCCCGTGACTTTGCAGCATCTGATCGCATTCGCGATGAATTGAAAGCTGATGGAATTGTGCTGGAAGACAGACCCGACGGCACTACCGATTGGAGAAAAACATGACCGCTAACCGAGTCTATCTCTATGATTCCACCCTGCGTGATGGCGCACAGGCGCGGGGTGTGGATTTTACCGTATCCGACAAGCAGGCTATCGCACGTCAACTCGACAAATTTGGTATTGATTACATCGAAGGTGGCTGGCCGGGTGCTAACCCCAATGATGACGCATTTTTTGCCGATTTGCCAGAAACCAAAGCGAAGGTTGCAGCCTTTGGCATGACCCGCCGCGCCGGACGCAGCGCCGATAATGATCCCGGCCTTTCGGCACTGCTGGATGTTGGCACACCCACCATATGTATTGTGGGAAAAAGCTGGGATTTTCAGGTGGAAATGGCGCTGAACATCAGCAAGCAAGAAAACCTTAGCATGATTGCCGATAGTATTGCGCGTATTGTGGCGCAAGGGCGCGAAGCGGTGTTTGATGCTGAACATTTTTTTGATGGCTATAAGGCCAACCCCGAATTCGCGCTGGCCTGTATTAAGGCGGCTTATGACGCCGGTGCGCGATGGATTGTGCTGTGTGATACCAATGGTGGATCGCTACCCCACGAGGTGGAGCAGATTATACGCGAAATCACTCCCCATGTGGCAGGTGAAAATCTGGGTATTCACTGCCATAACGACACTGAAAACGCTGTAGCCAATTCTCTGGCAGCCGTGCGGGCTGGGGCACGCCAAGTGCAGGGTACCCTCAATGGTATTGGTGAACGTTGTGGCAATGCCAATCTCACAGCTATCATTCCCACGCTTATGCTGAAAATGGGCATGGAAACGGGTGTGCATGTTGATAAATTGCCGCAGCTGGTGCAGCTTTCACGCTTTTTGGACGATCGACTTAACCGCGCTCCCAATCCTCATGCGGCCTATGTAGGATCTGCGGCTTTTGCCCATAAGGGTGGGTTGCATGTGTCGGCTATGGCCAAAGACTCGCGTACCTATGAGCATATTGCCCCCGAAAGTGTCGGCAACCAGCGCAGCATTCTGGTTTCCGATAAAGCAGGGCGCAGCAACATCCTTAGCCGCATGAAAGAGCTGGGGCTGGAAGATGCACTCGAAAGCGAACATATTGATGAACTGGTAGCCGAAATTAAGCGCCGCGAAACACAAGGTTTTGCTTATGAAGATGCCGATGCCAGTTTTGAACTGCTGGTGCGCCGCAGACAGGGAGGCGTGCCGCAGTTTTTCGATATTGATGGCTATCGCGTAATGGATGAGCGTCGCCATAATGCCGCTGGCCAACTCGTTAACATTGCCGAGGCGGTGGTCAAGCTGAGCATAGAGGGCGAGGCGGTGATGACTGTGGCTGAGGGTAACGGCCCCGTAAACGCACTCGATAAAGCAATGCGCGCCGCGCTTACGAAAAAATATCCAGCCGTAACCAATATGCGCCTTGCAGATTATAAAGTGCGTATCCTCACCCCCAGCGATGCCACCAAAGCCGTCACGCGTGTGATGATTGAATCGCGTGATGAAAAAGGCAATGTGTGGACGACTATCGGGGTTTCACCCAACGTTATCAACGCGTCGTTTATGGCGCTGTTTGACAGTATTACCTATTTGCTGATGCTGGAGCGAAAGCAAGAGGCCGCTTGATGAATGTATTGCCGATTTCGTTTGCAATAGTGGAGTGTTATTTACTCAGTATGCAGCCATGACCCCAGCCATCATTCTCATCAACCCACAAATGGGTGAAAACATTGGCGCGGTGGCGCGGGCGATGATGAATTTCGGCCTGCGCGAGCTGCGCATTGTTGCGCCTCGTGATGGTTGGCCTAACACGGCTGCCGAGGCCATGGCGGCACATGGGGTGGAGATTATTCATAATGCCAAGCTCTATGACACCACCCGTGATGCGGTGGCGGATTTACAATATATCTATGCCTCCACCGCCCGCGACAGGCGGTTGCGCAAACCGCAGATTACTCCACGAGAAGCGATGGAGGAGGCCTGTCAGCGCCATCATGCACAACAAAAAACAGGAATCATGTTCGGCCCCGAACGTAGTGGTTTGAATAATGATGATATTGCGTTAGCGCACGCCATTGTAACGGTGCCTACCGACCCTGATCATGCCTCACTTAATTTGGCACAATGTGCGGTGATTCTTGGCTATGAATGGTTTAGCGCCCAAAGCGAAAAAACGCTTGTGCCCAATGCCGAGTTAGATGCTGATCTTGCAAGCCAAGAAGAAATTCACGGGTTTCTCGACCAGTTGGAGACTGCCCTTGACGCTACATATTATTTTAAACTCGATGCAAAAAAGCAGCGTATGTGGCGTAATTTAAAAACCACCTTTTTACGTACCGAGTTGAATTCACAAGAGATTCACAGCCTGCGCGGCATGGTTTCGGCGTTGGAAAAGGGGCGCAAAAAGCCCGAAAACTCTCCATAAACCCATATATATGGTCATCGTCACAAAAGCTTAACTTTGTTTTGAGCGTAAATTACCTATACTCTAGGGTGAATTAAACCGTTTTAACGCTCTTTTTTGCAGGTTATATGCTGGGAATTTTTGACACATTGCCATTTCGTGCCATACGCGGAGCCTTTATGGG
>JAKUPQ010000104.1 GCA_022450665.1 Alphaproteobacteria bacterium
GTTGAATTACGAAAATAAATCACATCACAGTTGCTTGGGGCAGCTTGTAATGGCAGCGGCTGAATAGATAGCTTTATTTCATCCAGCTTCCGTACAGCGATGTAATTCAGATAAGGGAGCAGTACATCTCCATCATATAAGCAGATTTTTGCCTCAGTTTTTGTCGATGATGTTTGTTGCCCTGGCCACGTAACATAATTAAGGAAGTTATAAAGAAAAGCTGCCTCTACCTTGTATTGGCGTTCAGTTTCCGCAGCCGCCTGTCCGCACAGCATTATGCTCATTAACAAGGTTAGTCCAAGGCGTATGGCTTTTTTTATAATCATAAAATCAGAACCTTAACGTCACAATGCCAAGGAAACTACGCTCAATTTCCGCTTGTGGGTCATTGGCAAATTCAGCATGGGCATCATCCAGAAGATTCCGTCCAACTAAACTGACATCCACACCCCGCGAAACTTCCCATCCAAGGCGGGTGTCGAAACGCAGGTACTCATCCACCGATTGCAAGTTATCTACAAAATAAACCGTGTTATCCCATTGCAAACGATCAGTAACATCCCAAAAGGAACGTAATGCAAATTGGTGTTCTGGTGAAGCCTCCTCACCAAAGAAAAAAGCGCCCCCGCCTGGTTCAAGCTCCAACTTCATATTAAGATAGTTATAGCTGCCGGCAAGCTGCCAATCTTCTGATACATTCCATTTCGCCATAACTTCCACGCCGTATGTGCGGCCATGGCTTTGGTTGTTAAAAGGAATGGGAACCTGCAATACGTTACGGGACACAAACGGCGTTCCCGTGGTGCTACCAACCGTTAGCAGGTCACTATAGCGGCTATAAAATACGGCTGTATCCAGCGATATACGCGGCAGAGGATTCACACGATACCCGAATTCGAAACTTGTTACTCTTTCCGCTTCCAGTTCGGTGTTGCCTACGAACACCAGACTCGTCGGTGGAGTTCCCGGGGTAATGGAAACGGTAAGGATGGACTGGTCTTCAAATTCATTGGGGGTTCGCACCGCATGCGAAACCGCACCCCAGAATGTCTGATCGGCAGTTGGCTGCCAAGATAGCCGGATATTTGGCTGAACTTCAAAGCCCGTATAATCGTTATGCTCAAATTTAGAACCAATAGTTAGAAACATTTCATTAGGGATGACCGCATATTCATTTTGCAAAAAGAAATCTATCAATGTGCGAGAAACATTTTCATCTCGGAAACTGCCACTCAGGCTGCCTTCATGATCTTGCCATATATAACGCAGACCCGCCCCCCAAATAAGCGCATTACGAGGGTTAAACGCCCAGTTATGCTGGAACTGGATATCGGCTGTGGTAACCTGTTGCTCAACAACTGGTTCTTCGCGGCTATAATGATCAATATACGCTTGTACACTTGTGGAGTTATCGGTTGATATTGCATGCTCCCAGCGACCAAGCACATTAGCTCCAATGGAAATTTCTTCGCTTTGGGGAAATGTAATTAATGGAGGGGTAGCACTCAAGAAGCGTTGCTCAATTTCGGCCTGGCTTTTAAAAATATCTCCCTGAAGGGTAAATTTATCTGGCTGATCCTGTTTGGCATCAATACGGAAACCTGTGCGCGCCTGCCACCAGTCGTCATAATTTTGACCGCCATTGGCTCTGCTGCGAGTGGAATCATGGTCGCTAACACGTAGGTAAGTCCGGAAAAAGCCATCTTCGGCGAATTGGCCGCCATGACGCCCCCGTAAGAACCTGTCTTCCGTTCCCATTCCGGCAGATACATAATTACCTTGGGTATTGGCAGCCTGCTTAGTGATGACATTGATAATACCGTTCACTGCATTCGCGCCATACAGGCTGGCGCCCGGCCCACGAATAACCTCCACCCTTTCAATATCTTCAATCATCACGAACTGGTTATCCCAGTACACGCCAGAAAATACAGGAGTATAAACCGAACGCCCATCCACTAGCACTAAAAGCTTACTTGCAACCGGATTATTAAAACCCCGTGACGTAATAGCCCAGCTATTCGCACCTGCACGTGCGACTTCCAACCCTGGCACAAAACGCAGCGCTTCTGGCAATGTGGTTACGCCCGTACGACGAATTTCTTCCCCCGTCAGCACCGTTACTGCGGCTGGTACAGCCATCAAACGCTGCTCACGCTTGGCTACGGAAGTTACCGTAAGCTCAGCTAAATCAAGCGAAAGCAGGTCTTCTAGCTCTTTATCAAAAGGTTGCTGAGCAAAAGCCGCAACAGGAAGTAAATAAAAGATCGTAATAGCAAATGAATATAAAACAGCCGCATGCTTCATTATAGGCTCACATCAAAAAGTCATAAACAAAGCACTATAATAAGCGCAGTATAAATTCTTCATTAGGAAAGCCACATTTATTAAAGTAAAATAAAGCTTTCACACTTTAATGGAAAGGCGCAAATTGATTGGAATATGGTGTAACGCTGGCTGAGGTGCGAACAATAGCAGCGGCAATGGTAGCGGGACTAGCGGCGCCGCGCAAGGCACAGTCACACTTGCGGACTTCCCGCCAATTTCTCCACTAATTCTGGATTTGAACGGAACCAACGATCTGGAGCTTTCTCGCTTGGGAGAAGATAAAGTCTGGTTCGATATGGATGCAGACGGCTTTGCAGAACGTACCGGCTGGACCATCCTGCTCGGTCTAGAAGATAACTTGGTAATGCTGAGGTTGATAAGTAGTATTTTGTGAGCTGTCAGGTAGGGTGAGAGTGGGAGGCTCTATATATTGGCAATTTGTCCGAAAAATGACATTTTTTTTGGCGGATGAAATAGTCTACAGTGGTGCAGAACTTTTTGCAAGGGCGCGAGTGCATGGATAGAACCCAAAACATCAATCTCGACGAAATCGAATGGCCGGACGTTAGTGATGTGCCAAATTCATTAAGATATAAAGAATTGTTTTTACTTTTTAAAAACAAGATTATTGGAGCTTTTTTTGCTGTGTTATTAGCTGTCCTCTTCTTGAAATTTCATGAGAGTGGTCTTTGGTACGGCATATATATTGCTTTGTTAATGTTTTTTTGTGCGTTTATTATTCCGTTAGATTTCTTTCTTAATAATAAATCTTTGATATATTGCATTTTAAATGGGAAAGTTAAGGCCTCAGTAGTATTGGGTGGAAAAAATAATAAATACATAACTGGCCGTGTAGTTGTTTCTGTAGCTGTGAATGATAACGGGAATTATATCTATCCTGTAAATGCTATTACCTACTTCTCCAATTTTTCTTCACGTAAAAGTAAAAACTATCTCTTAAAGGAAAATTTGCTACTAGTTTTGTGCTCTTGTAAACACCCTAAAATAGTGTACCCAATTCATCAAAGACCTAAGGAGTGAATCGCCCCCAAAAATGTAGACACTTTGCTACTTCCATAACCGCTGCTTTTCAAAATCGATTGGCGATAGCATTTTATTATTACCATGCTTCCTTTTTGGGTTATAGAAAAACTCAATATAATCGAATATATCGTCACGGGCAGATTTGCGCGTTGCATAGGTTTTCCGGCGTATGATTCGAACAGCGACAACGTGATCGAGTCCGTGGTGTGGCAGACGTGTAAACTATGTTTTGCAGCCTGTAAAGCCGCGTGAGCGCGAGATGCTATATATGCTGGCATTTTGTGTGAAATGCTACATTGCCCCACTCTCAAAATGCTCTATGGTAGCGCGGGAATTTATTGAAGGGGCGTGTTTATATGGCTAAAGTCCACGACATCGATCTTGATGCAATTGAATGGCCGGACGTGAACGACGTGCCGGATGTCGATTGGCGGGAGGAATGGAGAAGATATTCTACTTTTCGCCAGAAAGGAGCCAAAGTCTGCATATTTGTTTCATTGCTTTTTGCTACATTATCTTTACTTGCATTTGAACTAACTAATGTAGCCATCATATGTATTATTCTTCCTATATTTACTTATTGGATAGTGAATATATACGACCGTTCATATAAAGACCTATTTCGCTATGGAGAGTTAGCTCCAGCCATAATTACAAAAGTAGCAAAAGACGATTTTATATACGGAAGTGCTTTTCCCAAAGAAGCCGAAGCGGCTATTAAACTGGACTCGGGTAAGATTATAAAAGCTTCGTCTCGTATTGTTAATCCGTCTGAATATTTCAGAAAAATAAATGATAAATTTCCTCCCAAAGTAGGTGATAAATTAATTGTTTTTTATTGTAATAAACACCCTCATATTTTTTATCCTGTAAGTTCGCAATTTAGTATAGAAAATTCCAATAATGAGTGACCCAATAGCCCCTGTATTCTATAAGAAAAAACCTCTAAATTCTTTTGAAGAGATATTTGATCCAAGTACTGCGGTTGGTGTTGCTCTTGGTGGATTAACTGCGGGTGCTATGGCGGAACTGCAATCAAAGCAACTGATTTTAGCTGGGTTAAGTTTGATTGGAAAATGTTGACCAAGGCTACAAGTGGTGCTGCAGCGGGATTAAGTGGATTTCTGCACGTAGGAATAGAAATTGAGGCCGCTAAGTTAGCCAATCAACAGTACAAAATTCGAGCCTTTGATATATTAGGCATGGAAGTCATCGAAATTACGTTTAATGAAAAGGGTGAAATTGTTAGTCATAATAACCCAGATGAGCTTAACAATGTAACTAATGGCTATGATTTAATAGGAGCATCTGCTTTCGGCCTTCTAGTTGGATTGGCGACAGCAGGTTTTGTCGCTGCAGCTCCCACCTTAATAGGCGCTGGGCTAGCTTTAGGTGTAGGTGCAGCTGCCGCTTTTGGCTATTCACTAATCGCAGATGAAAGAGATGCGACGCTTGAGCAAGTAATTTTTGAATGGAACGATGTAAAGCCTACGGACGTTCGTTTTTACGAAGCAGATGGTATACCTACTCGTGGGTTAATATATAATTATGGGTTCGTTGAAGGGCAAGATGAATATGCTGCCGCCATGGCAATCATGCTTTATCTGAAAGGTGATTTGACCGGTGGTCGCATCAGCTTTCACGTGCACAATGATGACTCAGAACAAAGCGACGTTCGCTACCACCTTTACGACGGCAGTGTTCTTGAGCGGATTGCGGCGTCTGCGGCTACGGGTCGAGATAACCATTTGAATTAAAAGCAAATATAAAACTTTGAGATTATAGCTATGAACAACAGGAAAAAAGAAATCTTACAAGTGCTTTATATTCCTAGAATATTTCTGTTTTTATGCATGTTACTAACAATGGCTTCATTAATTTCGTGGCTATTCGGATTTAGCGACTCAGCTTATTTTCTAATTTTCCTTTTCTTAACAATCGCAACTCTCTTCTTATGTTTTTTAAAGTTCACAAAAGAAATTAAAGTATATAGATATGGAAAAATAGCAAACTCTACAGTTACTAAAAAGAATGATGCCATAAGTCATATAAAATATACTGTTTCTTTCACGAATAATGATACTGAGTTTCATTCGGATTTTATTGTTCCTAATGTGAATATAATGCCTAAATATTCTGAGAATAATTATACATTGCCCAATGTAGGTGAAAGCTTGATTATATATTTCTTAGAAGAAGACCCTAACCAATGCTATCCATCTATAAATCAGTTTTTTAAGGAGAATTAATAATGCCTGTTTCATATCGATTTTATGACGATGGTTATAGCATCATCATGACCGACGGCACTGCAACACTGATTAATGGCGATGAACACGATAATATTATTTTGGGCGGCGATTTGGGTGAAGAACTCATCGGTGCGCAGGGCAACGACGCACTGCATGGCGGCGATGAGGCAGACATACTTCTAGGCGGAGCAGGTTATGACACGCTTTATGGTGACGATGGGGCAGATACGCTTATTGGCGGCACCGGTGGGGATATGTTATATGGCGGCGATGCGGGGGATCAACTCTGGGGTGGTGATGGTTCTGGCCATGAGGGCGATGGCGAAATAGATATTTTTGCGGTTCGTGGCGGAGAAGTTATTAAAGATGCCGATAATCAGGATTATGTGTTTATGTATGCCCATCATCCCATTACCGGCGGCATAAAATGGGCACCGTTTGAGGATAATGTCGACCCATGTCTACTTGT
>JAKUPQ010000105.1 GCA_022450665.1 Alphaproteobacteria bacterium
GGCAATACCATGCCTATAAAGGCACCGCATTATTTGAGCGTTTAGGTGCAGACAAATCCATGCGTTCTGTATTTTCGCTCCATAGCGAGCCATTTACCGTCGTGGCACGCCGTGATTCTGGAATTAAAAGCTTTAACGATCTGAAAGGGAAGCGCGTGAATATTGGCAACCCGGGTTCGGGTATGCGCGCTACGATGGAAGTGCTGATGCAGCAAAAAGGCTGGAAGATGGATGATTTCAAGCGCGTGTTTGAAATGAAGGCTTCCGAGCAAGGGCAGGCACTTTGCGATAATAATATCGATGCAATGGTCTATGCTGCCGGGCACCCGAACGGAGCAATCCAAGAGGTGACCTCCACATGCGAAGCTATGCTGATTCCTGTCGAGGGCGAGGCCGTTGATAGTTTGGTAGAAGAATATCCATTCTATACATATGCTACGATTCCTGGAGGCATGTATGTGGGTAACCCTGAAGATGTTAAAACCTTTGGTGTGAAAGCGACATTCGTTTCCAGCGAGAAAGTAAGTGAAGAAATGATTTATCAGGTGGTTAAAGCCGTGTTCGATAATTTCGACGCATTTAAGACCCTCCATCCAGTATTTTCAACGCTGGATCCTGCTCTGATGGTGACCGACGGTAATACCGCACCACTGCACAAGGGGGCAGAGCGTTACTTCCGTGAAAAAGGGCTGCTTAAATAAGCAGAATGTGTGCCGCAGTTATCTTAGTGACTGCGGCATTCACATAAGTAATCTCCGTTAACCTTGTTCAGCGATATCATGTAGAGCTTTTCGATGAATGATTCCCATAGTAATGCAGGTGCTCAGTCATCTGCCGCCCCTGATATTTTGCCCGATTTAATGGACAAAGACATTGGTGCGCGTAATCCATCCGGCATCACAGGAAAAATTATTCTTGTTACGGCAGTGCTGTGGTCGTTATTCCAATTATGGATAGCTTCGCCGTTTCAATATCAGCTTGATTTCTTTGCAATTAACAACACAGAAGCACGCTCAATCCATTTGGCTTTTGCCATGTTTCTGGCTTTTATGGTTTGTCCTGCATTTTCCCGCTCTGCGCGTAACCGCGTGCCATGGATAGATTGGGCATTGGCATTAATTGGCGCGTATTGCGCAGGATACATATTTTTAGAATATCGCGAGCTTGCTCAGCGCCCCGGCTATCCTACCACCTTAGATATTGTCGTTTCGGTGGTGGGTGTATTATTGTTGTTAGAAGCTTCTCGCCGTTCGTTGGGTATGGCGCTAGTAATAATTGCCGGTATTTGTCTGTTTTACACCTTTGCCGGATCATGGGAATATATGCCTGACCTGATTCGTCATGATGGACAATCCCTTAATAAAGTAGCCAATCACCAATGGCTTTCCACCGAGGGTGTATTTGGCTTGCCCCTTGGCGTATCTACCAGCTTTGTATTCTTATTTGTGCTTTTTGGGGCGCTGCTTGAAAAAGCAGGAGCAGGAAATTATTTTATTAAAGTAGCTTTCGCAATGCTTGGCCACATGCGCGGCGGCCCTGCCAAAGCGGCGGTGCTTTCTTCAGGCTTAACTGGTTTAGTGTCTGGCTCATCTATTGCCAATGTGGTTATGACCGGCACTTTCACCATTCCGTTAATGCGCCGTGTGGGCTTTAGTAAAGAAAAAGCAGGGGCGGTAGAGGTGTCGTCCTCGGTTAATGGACAAATTATGCCACCTGTCATGGGCGCAGCAGCGTTTTTGATGGTGGAAAGCACCGGTATCCCTTATCACGAAGTGGTAAAACATGCATTTATCCCAGCCATAATTTCCTATATCGCGCTACTATACATTGTGCATTTAGAAGCGCTGAAAATGAATATGCAGACATTACCGCGCCCGCACAATCGCACCATGCTGCAAACCCTGCTGGTTTATGGCATTACTACTAGCAGCATCGTTATTGTAGCAGGGTTGGTTTATTATGGTATTGGCTGGGTAAAAAATGTTATTCCCGACTATTCGTTTCAGTTTATCATCGCCTTCATTGCCTTTTGTTATATTGGGTTGTTATGGTATTCTACCCGCTATCCAGAATTGTTGCCGGACGATCCGAAGGCGCCCATCTTAGAACTGCCAAAGCTAGCACCGACGGTTAAAACCGGATTGCATTATCTGCTGCCACTTGTTGTTCTGATGTGGTGTCTGATGATAGAGCGATTATCGCCTGGATTGTCGGCATTTTGGGCGTGTTTTATTCTTATTATCATGTTGTTAACGCAGCGCTCTATTGTAGCTTTCTTCCGCAAGCACCCCGGTGCTTATATTCGGCATTTTTTCTATTCAATTATGGATTTAATTGATGGTCTGAATATTGGGGCGCGAAATATGATTGGCATTGCAATCGCCACTGCCGCAGCGGGTATAATCGTAGGCACAGTAACGCTTACCGGCATCGGTCAAATCATGACACAGGTGGTAGAAATTTTATCCGGCGGCTCCTTCTTTTTGGTGTTGTTATTCACCGCAGTTATATGCCTGATATTAGGCATGGGGCTGCCAACCACTGCGAATTATGTCGTGGTTTCAAGCATTATGGTGGCGGTGATTCAGGAATTGGGGGCAAAGCACGGGTATTATATTCCTATTATTGCCATTCACATGTTTGTATTTTATTTTGGCATTATGGCGGATGTCACGCCACCGGTGGGGCTAGCCTCGTTTGCCGCAGCCGCGGTAGCAGGTGGCGACCCAATACGTACAGGCGCACAAGCGTTCTTATATAGCTGTCGTACTGTGGTTTTGCCATTCTTCTTTATTTTTAACCATAAATTATTGCTGATTGGTGTAGATAGCTTTTTAGATGGTTTTTTGGTCTTTTTACTGTTCACAGCGGCTATAATGTTGTTCTCTGCTGCTTTGCAGGGATATTTTTTATTGCGCAGCCGCTGGTATGAATCCATTGCCTTGCTATTGATTTCATCAATGCTGTTCATTCCTGGGCGTTGGATGACGCTGGCTTATCCACCACACAAAATGGTATCGGCAGATACGTTGGAAGAGGTGGTTGGCGATTTGGCCACGGGTGATACATTGCATCTATTGGTTGAAACAGATGATATTGGCCGCAAAAAAGAATATTTTGTGCATATTCCATTGGAAGGCGATACTACTCAAGCGCGTCTGAAAGCTCTGGGCTTAGAGCTTTCTTACGATGCGCAGGGCGTGGCAAATGTAGATAATACAGTATTCAATAGTGAGTCAGAAAAGGCAGGAATTCTGTTTGATGATAAGATTCTTGGTGTAAGAAAAGCGCTGCCTCAGCCGCCGCTATATTCTGTATATATGATTGCGTGCCTGTGCTTATTTATTATCGTAGCTTTACAATTTGGCAGAATGCGCCGAAAAAAGAACAAGGCTTCCCAAGGCTTAGCTATGCAAAACTAATATTTAAAAGGGGCTTCAATGTATCAAAATATTTTATTTCCTGTCGATGTTACCGAACCTTCATCGTGGCAGGCATCACTGAGTGTTGCTATAGAATATGCGCGGCAGTTTAAAGCAACACTGCATGTGCTAACCATTGTACCAGATCTGGGAATGAGTATTGTTGCGCAGTATTTCCCCTCGAATGCAGAAGCAAAAATGATAGAGGAAACCACTGCTGCATTGCATGAATTTACAGCAAAGCACTTACCAAAAGATATTGCTTTTCGGCATATTGTAGCTAAAGGGGCTGTGTATCAGGGGGTGATTAATACCGCAGAAGAAATAGATGCGGATTTGATTTTGATGGAAGCACATCGACCAGAATTAAAAGATTATCTGCTGGGGCCTAATGCGGCAAAAGTGGTGCGCCATAGTAAACGGTCTGTTTTGGTAGTGCGTGCGCCTAATTAATTGGCGTTATACATCAGCGTTTTAGCGATGAATCTGCATGAGTGGGTTGCATAACGCTTGTGCGATAATCTTCTGGATTTCTAACATCCCTTGCAGTCTGCTCTACTGTTCTGCGCTGACGCGGAATAGCGGTGCTTGGAGCTGCGCCGCCATTTCCTTTTTGCTGCATGGCACGCACTTTCATAATTTCCGGCTGCAGGTTAGGGTTCTGTTTTAGCAAATCATCCAGTGCATCATTACTAATGGCCTGTGGCCCTTCGCTTCGGCCGCGTGTCATTCCTGCTTGTAATAATGGGCCGTCGGGTGCATCTTCGCCGTTATTACGCAATTGCGCCATCTTTTGCTGTGCGGCTTGCTGTGCGGCACTTAATTCGCTATCGTCTTCCTTTGCAGGATTCAAGCCTTTTTCTTCTGCCTGCTGAATGGTGCGATAGCTCATCTCCAGTCCATTTTGTAACTGCGATAGCAACGTTTCAATGCTTTCACCCTCGTGGTTTTTCCACTCTTCAGGCATATTTTCCAGTTCGTTCATAACGGCATAGGCGCTATCCATTTGCCCTTCATCCACCAGCTTCATACCGGCCTGTTGCTTCATCATATAAGCAAGCTTACCAAGCGCCATATTGCCTTGTTGAATCTCGGGTTTTTCGGCCAATGAAGGATCGGCGGCTACACCAGCATGGAAGCTATCGGCGTATATATCGGCAATAATTTCCAGCGATTCATTTTCTATAAGTGCATTATCAGAGCCCATCTCTAGCCACTCGTTACGGTCGGATGAGCTGTGTGTAATGCGCATTTTGTCTAGAATTTCTCGCGCAAGCTCAATGGAGCGCTCACGTACTGGTGCGGGCAATTTCTTTACGCGATCTAACGAAAATGCTGCGCCGGCCACGCTGCTACCAAACATAGATATTTTTTCAGCAGAAGACAAATAGTTGGCTTGCTGCATGGCAGTAGAATTAAGCTGTGATTCAACAGGTTGTGCTGGCTCTTCTTCAATTATGGGGGCAGGGCCGTCAGGTTTTGCATCAACAATGTCCGACAAGCAAAACGCCTCTACGTTGGCCTTGCTGAAAGGAGATTTTTCAACATCGGGCAAATTCCAATCGCTGTAATTATAACCAAATAGTTCTTTAATGGGCTTAATCAAGCCGCCTTTATTTTGCTTTTTGACTAATAGGCTATATATTTCGGCGGTACCAACGCCCGGTTCGCTTGCGTCTGATACATCAAGGCTAGCACTACCTGGGCGTTTGAATAACGAATCGCGTTGTAATGCCACGCCAATTTCTCGTCCCATTTGTTCTAATTTACGTTGTGCATTAGAATATTGATCGGGCTCTGCGGTATCCACACCATTCAACACCGCCTGCATTGCAAAATTACGCACTGTGGAAACATTGTCACGCAATGGCTCGTAATCAAAATATTTTGGATGATTCGGTCGGCTGAATGCCGGATCTAAGAACGTTTGTGCAACTAACCCATCGAATGCCGGAGACTGGTTGGGCCAAAAGTCTAATGCATTGCTGCGATCATATATTAAATGAAATTGATTTTGCAGTGTATTTTCCTCAGGCACTATATACTTGCCCAAGCCTTTAATAAACTGTTTGTGGATAACATCAATTTCCGGCGGCTCGAAAGAACTTTTCTCCAGCGATTTATTGGTTTCGTGCAGCTGGAAATTCTCGGAGCCTAACTGGTTGTTCAGGGTTTCAAGAGTTGAGATTTTTTCATCGGGTGTTTGAGCGCCAAAAATTTGTTCGCCTAACGTAGGAATGCTCTGTGCGGATTTCTGATCTTCAGCATTTTCAGTTTTATCTGCATCTTCCCATTGGCCGGAAGGCTCAGAAAAATCTACGTATTCAGGTTGTTGCTCATCGGTTACAGGAACAGGTGCCTCTTGTGTGACATTTGTTTCATTAGTATCTTCTGATCCTGTTAAAGATAAGTCTTTATACTGCATTCAATACTCCAAAAGGCAGATCAGCCCTGATTGTTCCGCGTGGGGTCGGATGGATGTTTATTCTCATCAGCGACACGTTCCTGATGACTCGCTGATTGTTGGGGCGCAGGCTGTT
>JAKUPQ010000106.1 GCA_022450665.1 Alphaproteobacteria bacterium
ACTTTGAACGTCCTATCTCATCGCGAAATGTTGCAAATTTAGTGGAAGATGAGGTGGTGGACGCGCTGTTAGATACAGTGCGAAAAAACTATAAAAACCTGTCCCATCGCTATTACGCTTACAAGGCGCAATGGATGGGTAAGAAAAAGCTCAATTATTGGGATCGCAATGCGCCATTACCCGGGGACGATAATCGCAAATACACGTGGCCCGAAGCTGTCAATATTGTGCTGGAAGCATATCATGAATTTTCGCCGCAATTTGCAGAAATAGGCCGGCAGTTTTTTGAAAATAACTGGATTGATGTGCCGCCCCGCGCCGGTAAAACATCGGGCGCATTTTCCCATCCCACCGTGCCATCGGCGCATCCGTATTTACTGCTCAACTTTCAGGGTAAGCTGGATGATATTATGACGCTGGCGCATGAGCTGGGGCATGGTATCCATCAGGTGTTGGCAGCCAAGCAGGGGGCATTAATGGCAGATACGCCCTTAACACTTGCTGAAACGGCCTCTGTATTTGGTGAGCAGATTGTGTTTCAAAAGCTATTGAAATCCGAAACGGATCCTGCGCGCCGCAAATTGCTTATTGCCGAAAAAGTTGAATCTATGCTTAATACGGTAGTGCGTCAGGTAGCGTTTTGCGAGTTTGAGCGGCGTGTGCATTCCGAGCGCCGAGAAGGTGAGCTTACAGCAGATCGTATCGGTGAAATTTGGATGAGCGTTCAGCATGAGAGCCTTGGGGATGCTATTAAATTTAAAGACGAATATAAATATTATTGGTCGTATATTCCACATTTCATTCACACTCCTTTTTATGTATATGCCTATGCGTTTGGCGATTGCCTTGTGAATTCGCTTTATGCAGTATATAAACAAGGAAATGTTGCTGATTTTGAACAAAAATACATCGCCATGCTGGAGGCGGGCGGAACACTCCCTCATAAGGAGTTGCTGGCGCCATTTGGGTTAGATGCCAGTAAGCGTGATTTTTGGCAAAAAGGCTTATCGGTAATCAGTGAATTCATAGACGAGCTGGAAAAGTAATTGGAAAATTTGGCATGAAAATAGCAGTATTAAAAGAACGTGCGCCCCATGAATCGCGTGTGGCCGTATCGCCGGACACGGTAAAAAAATTGATAGATAAAGGTGCAGAAATCTGCATTGAGCTTGGCGCAGGTAAAGGCGCTTCTATACCTGATGCGGCGTATAAAGGAGCTGGCGCAACTATTTGTAAAACTGCGGAAACTACACTGAATGGCGCCGGTGTTGTTTTGGCGGTGCAAGGGCCAGAAACGGCGCTACTCGATTGCATGAATAAAGACACTGTGTTAATTGCCATGCTTAATCCACTGACCGATAAAGAGTATTTAAAAGAATTGGCAAAACGTAATATCACCAGTTTTGCGATGGAGTTAATGCCACGCATTTCGCGGGCGCAATCGATGGATGTGCTGTCCTCACAAAGTAATCTGGCCGGATATCGTGCCGTGATTGATGCTGTGGCCAGTTTCACAAAGGCCACTCCAATGATGATGACCGCTGCCGGTACGGTTGCTCCCGCCAAAGTGTTGGTTTTGGGGGCAGGGGTTGCAGGCTTGCAGGCCATTGCCACTGCAAAGCGGCTTGGCGCTGTTGTTTCGGCATTCGATGTACGTCCGGCAGTAAAAGAACAAGTGCAGAGCTTGGGTGCAAAATTTGTGGAAGTGCCAGCAGAAGAAAGCGGCGAGGCCGCAGGCGGCTATGCCAAAGAAATGAGTGAAGAATATAAGCAAAAGCAGTCGCAGCTTATTAGTGACACGCTCGCTAAAACCGACATTGCCATTACCACGGCGCTTATCCCCGGAAAGCCCGCCCCCATATTGATTACCGAAGAAATGCTTTCGCGCATGAAATCCGGTTCTATTGTGGTGGATCTGGCGGTGACAGCAGGGGGAAATTGCCCGTTCAGTGAAGCTGATAAAGAAGTAGTGAAGCACGGCGTAAAGATTTTATCTTATACCAATGTGCCAAGCCGTGTGGCAGTAGATGCCAGCCAACTTTATGCTAAAAACCTGCTAAACTTCATTGCTCCATTCATTGCAGAGGGAGCGTTAGCATTTGATTGGGAAGATGAGCTGGTAGCAGGTACATTGGTTACTAAAGACGGTAAAGTAACACTCAAATCATAAGCCTCAGCAATATCCATATAGATGATTTACTTATAAATATACGGAAATAACATCATGGCAGATTATAATAACGTCACTCAAGAGCTACAGCGATTGTCGGAAGAATCGGCGCAACTGGCACAACAAACGGCTATGCTGGCACAGCAAAACACCCAAGGTGTTGATCCATTCATTTTTGGCCTCACGGTTTTTGTGCTGGCGTGTTTTGTGGGCTATTACGTGGTATGGAAGGTAACCCCTGCGTTACATACCCCATTAATGGCGGTAACTAATGCTATTTCCTCCATTATTATTGTAGGAGCACTTATCGCCGTAGGCCCCGATGGGTTTGGAACATCGCAATGGGTAGGATTTTTTGCCGTGGTGCTAGCCAGCATTAACATCTTCGGTGGTTTTGTGGTAACGCAACGCATGCTGGAAATGTTCAAGAAAAAAGAACCCAAAATAGTTTCGGGTGCTGCAAAGGAGGGCAATTAATATGCACGGATGGACAGCAATTGCATATTTAGTTGCAGCTATATGCTTTATTCTCGCCTTGAAAGGCTTATCTTCGCCCGCGACTGCGCGTAACGGTAATAAGCTTGGTATGGTTGGCATGGCAATTGCCATCGTTACCACGCTTGCCTTGCCGGTAGTACAAAGCTACAGCATGATTATAGTAGGAATAGTTATTGGCGGCGCAATTGGCTGGACGATAGCCAAAAACATCAAAATGACAGATATGCCGCAACTGGTGGCAGCGTTCCACTCGTTGGTGGGGTTAGCAGCTGTGTTTGTGGCTTCCGCTGCTTTGTGGTCGCCTGAGGCCTATGGCATAGGTATAAGCGGAGCTATTCATGCTTCCAGCCTGATTGAAATGGGCTTAGGTGCGGCTATTGGCGCGGTAACCTTCAGTGGATCCGTCATTGCTTTTGCAAAGCTACAAGGATTGATGAAGGGCACGCCAATACGTTTCTCTGGGCAGCATATGCTTAATGCTGGCATAGCTATTGGTATTGTTGTGCTTTTGGCAATTTTCTGCATGACCGAATCGAAATTTCTATTCATTTTGCTGCTTTTGGCATCCTTTGTGATTGGCTTTTTGCTGATAATTCCCATAGGCGGCGCAGATATGCCCGTGGTGGTCTCTATGCTCAACAGCTATTCAGGCTGGGCAGCGGCAGGTATTGGCTTTACCCTAGGTAACCCGCTATTAATTATTGTGGGTGCGCTGGTAGGGGCTAGCGGTGCCATTTTGAGTTATATCATGTGCAAAGCCATGAACCGTTCAATTATCAATGTGATTTTTGGCGGTTTTGGTAGCGAAGGCGAGGCAGCCGCCGCAGCGGATATGGGAGATCGCTCTGTCAAATCTGGCAGCGCCGAAGATGCCGGATTTATGATGGAAAATGCTAGTTCGGTGATTATTGTGCCGGGTTATGGCATGGCTGTTGCCCAAGCGCAGCATGTGGTGCGTGAGCTGGGCGAAGTGCTGGAGAAAAAAGGTGTTGATGTAAAATATGCCATCCACCCCGTAGCCGGACGTATGCCCGGACATATGAATGTTTTGCTGGCCGAAGCGAACGTTCCTTACGATCAGGTGTTTGAGCTGGAAGAAATTAACCGCGATTTTGCCAGCACAGATGTGGTGTATGTGGTTGGAGCAAATGATATTACGAATCCAGCTGCAAAAAATGATCCTGGTAGCCCAATTTATGGTATGCCCGTGCTGGACGTTGCCATGGCAAAAACAGTAGTGTTTGTAAAGCGTGGTATGAGCGCAGGTTATGCGGGAATTGAAAATAGCCTGTTCTTTCAGGATAACACCATGATGTTGTTTGGTGATGCCAAAAAAGTGACCGAAGAATTGGTGAAAGCGCTCGATTAAATTTCTTACGATTGTCATACAACTTTATTATAAATCGGCTATAATAGCCCATAGATAATACGTATTTGCATAACAAAAGGAATGCGTCATGAGTAATAACGGTGGACCTCCCCAGGCCGGATATAATCCCTATGCTGTAGGTGCGCAACCTGGTGGTCAGCCCGATCCTTCGGCGCGGCTGCTTGGCGTGCTTAATGATGCCAATGTCGGTACAGGTCTGGCGCTAAACAATTTAGGTCCCGGTAAGGGCAATGTGCCTATCTCGATTTTTCAGGATAAAGGTACGGGATTTAAAGATAAAATTCAATCTGGCCTTGGTATTCGTACCCGTGTAAAATTCACCAGCGAGCTGTTTAATCTTATGGAGGGGGTAGATACTTCCTCCAATAGTAGTGAGGGTGGAACCGGCGGCAGTAGTGGTAACGCTACATATGAGCAAGTATACGGTGCAGCGCAGACAATTTATCAAAATGGCGCGGTGCATATGGGATTCACGCCCGAAGGTATGTTGGGTGGCATAGAATCGCCATCTACCCCAGGCTTTAGCCAAAGCAAGGAAAAAGGTCGAGGCGGCGGATTTGGCATAGAATAATATATGTTTTACGTAAAAAACGCGCATTGCAGCGCGTTTTTTGTAATCATGCTATTGGTATTTTTTGATCAGCTTTTCTAAGCCGTCTATCAACTCTTTACCCATTGTCCCGCCTTCACCTTGTATATTCTGCTGCAAGATCACTTGCAATGCATCAATATGTTTTCTTAATACGGCAATATTGTCTGCGGTATAGCTGTCATGCTTTGTTGTATAACTATAGAGAGATTTGGCTACATCAGAGCCTAGGGGATAGCCAAATGTTCCGGCCTGGCATTTCAGCGAAAATGCAATTTTGCGAATTTTCTCAATACGGGTCGCGTTAGCATTGGCCGGATCTTTTGCAATAATGCGATAGGTGTGTTCCAGCTCAACCAAATCCTTGGTTGCCCAATCCACAAACTCGGCTTGGGTATCGTCGATTACTTGCTGCGCTTCGGCGATGCGCTCAGGCGTAAAAATCTCACTTAGATTTACATTCATGCCAATTTTTTCTTTGATGTTGAAATTGGGTGGCAAAATACGCACAGCATCGTCATCATTATTTAAGCTGGTCATGGGTTTTTTGTCGTTCATGATTTCTTACCTAGTAACCGTTTGAGAATAGAAGGACTTCTTGAGTTTGCATTAGATGATACACGAGAGGTTTCTCCCTTGCGTCTTGAGGTGCCGTCGGGTGGCGCAGTATCTCTTCGCCGCCTGTCGGGCCCTGTGTATCTTTTAGTTATAATGAAACTGCGGGGATTTTCAATAACTCGAATAATGCGATCGCATAGCGATTTTGCAGTAAACGGTTTTGAGGCAATTTCTGTAATGCCCTGATCACGTGCTGTTTCGATGTCGTGAAGCTCGGTGTGCCCCGTTAGCAAAATGATGGGAATATAAGGAAGTGGCGATTCCGGTGAGTTACGAATGAATTCTACCAATGTCATTTCGTCTTCAACCAGCGTCATGTCCATATCGGTAATCACCAGATCTATAGATTGGTGTACGATGATTTTGGCCGCAGCATTGCTGTCATGCTCGATAATAATATTGCCAAAACCTAGGCTGTTTAATACATGCTTGATGATATTGGCGGTTAACACATCGGAATCCACTACCAGTACGCTCACTTTATTCAATAAAGCGGGTAGGTTCTTCACTGATGTGTTT
>JAKUPQ010000107.1 GCA_022450665.1 Alphaproteobacteria bacterium
AAATTTCTGCAGGCGAGCTGGTAGGCTTGCTGATTATGATTATTGGTTTCAGCTTCAAATTATCTGCAGTGCCGTTTCACATCTGGACGCCCGATGTATATGAAGGTGCGCCTACCCCCGTGACCGCTTTTTTTGCTATTGCACCAAAAATTGCTGCCTTAGCAATTTTCGCCCGTGTGCTCATGCAGCCTTTTGGTGATTTGATCGTTTATTGGCAGCAAGTAATAGTGTTTATTTCTGTAGCGACCATGCTGGTAGGGGCATTGGGTGCTATTACACAAACGAACATCAAGCGCTTACTTGCCTACAGTTCAATTGGCCATGTGGGCTATGCTTTGATTGGTATTGCCGCTGGAACAGAAGATGGCGCCAGCGCATTGCTCATTTATTTGGCCCTCTATATCTTCATGACTATTGGGGCATTCTGTTGCGTGTTACTCATGCGACGCAAAGGGGAATATGTTGAACAGATTTCCGAACTTTCTGGATTAGCGCAAACGCGTCCGCTTATGGCAGCATGCATGGCGATCTTTATGTTTTCCATGGCTGGTATTCCCCCAATGGCAGGATTCTTTGGCAAATTTTACATATTCGCCGCTGCTGTAAATAGCGGATTATATATTTTAGCGGTAATCGGGGTGGCGCTTAGTGTAATTGCTGCGTATTATTATCTGAAAGTAATTAAGGTAATGTATTTTGATGAGGCGCGTACGCCATTTGATAAAGACATGTCCGGCGGAATGCGTTTGGTACTTACAGTATGTAGCATGTTTACATTGTTGTTCTTTTTATACCCAACGCCCATTATTGCTTATGCCAAGGAGGCGGTAAAATCCCTCTCATTAACATAGGTGCATTTCAAAATCTTATAGGTGAACGGTGTGACACGTAGTAAAAAGACCTATCATCTGATAAATGATTATCATTTGCTTGCTTATGAGTGTGTGGATAGCACCAATGAGGAAGCAAAGCGCTTGGCCGAGGGGGGCGCCGCCCATGGTGCAGTCATCTGGGCGAAAGAGCAGACTGCAGGCAAAGGCCGATTGCAACGCCAATGGGAATCTAAGCGGGGCAACTTATATGTTTCGCTATTGCTTGCACCGAACTGTGCGTTGGCCAAAGCATCGCAACTTTCTTTTGTTGCGGCAGTTGCCGCTGTCGAAGCGCTGCAGCCACTATTACCTAACGGTGGCGATTTTCAATGTAAATGGCCAAATGACATATTGCTGGGAAATAGTAAGCTTGGCGGTATTTTACTGGAATCGTTTAAAACCACCCATGAAGAAACAGGCAAAGTAAAACAATGGGTGGTGGCAGGCATTGGCATTAACATAGATAGCTATCCTAAAGACACGCTGTATCCCGCTACTTGCTTGAAAGAGGCGGGCGTAGAGTTGGTAAGTGCAAAAATAGTGCTCACGCGTTTTGTTGAGCATTTCATGACTAACTATGATTGCTGGGTACGTGAGGGTTTCGAGCCTATACGAGAAAAATGGCTGCAAAATGCATATGGCATTGGCGAGGCGGTGGAAATTGCCTCTGCGGGCGAAGTATTGAGTGGTACATTTAAAGGCATGAGTGCATCAGGCGAAATGTTACTTACCACCAAGGCTGGCCAAGAAGTCACCATTAATAGCGGCGATGTGTTTTTTAACCCGCTAAAAGCCATTAGCACAAAAAAGTAAATGGAGTGCCGCCATGCTTCTTGCCATAGATGTGGGAAACACGAATACTGTTTTTGCTATATTCAACCGTGATGCGGTAGTCGCCGAATGGCGCATTGGCACCGATGGTAATCGCACCGCCGATGAATATGCGGCGATTTTATTCCCGCTTTTGCAGCATGTGGATATACAAGTGTCAGACATCACGGCAGCGATTGCTTCTTTTGTAGTTCCTGCGGCGGTGTTTCCGATTAAGCGGTTTTGTTATGAATATTTTAATGTTACCCCCATTGTAGTGGGTGAGGCGAATGTAAAAACTGACCTAAAAATACTCATGGACCAGCCTTCGGAAGTCGGTGCTGACATGATCGTAAATGCCGTTGCTGCATGGAACCGCCATGCCAAAGCCATGGTGATTATTGATTTTGGTACCGCCACCACCTTTCAGGTCACTAATAGTAATGGTGAATTCATAGGCGGTTGTATCGCGCCGGGCATTAATCTTTCCATCGAAGCACTGCATATGGCTGCGGCGCAATTGCCAACGGTAGAAGTGGCAGATCCGGGCAAAGTAATTGGCACAAATACCGTATCTGCCATACAATCTGGAATTTTTTATGGCTATATTGGGTTGATTGAGGGTATTGTCACCCGTATCAAAGATGCCTATGCCGATAATATGCTGGTTATAGCCACAGGCGGATTGGCGCCCTTATTCAATAAGGCTACCCCTATTATAGATGTGGTAGAACAAGATTTGATTATGCATGGCTTGCGCCTCATTTATCAAAAAAATTGCTAACGAAAGAAGTTATGGTTTTTAAACTCGACCAACATCGCGATGAATTGCTGTTTGTACCGCTTGGCGGATCAAGCGAAATAGGTATGAACCTCAACCTCTATCACTTTCAGGGAAAGTGGTTAATGGTAGATTTTGGCATTGGTTTTGCCGATAGTGCGCAATTGCCTGGTGTAGATGTAATTGTGCCTAATATCGAATTTCTCAACGAAATTAAGCATGATATTGTGGGGCTTATCCTTACCCATGCCCATGAAGATCATGTGGGTGCTGCCGCCTATTTGTGGGAAGATTTGGTATGCCCTGTCTATACCACGGCATTTACGGCGGCATTTTTGCGCGCCAAGCTTGCTAATGAGGGGCTTACAAATAAGGGAAAAGCAAAAATTAATGAAGTGCAGCTCGGCGCGCAATTACAGTTGGGGCCATTTTCTGTAGAGCTGGTTGGTCTGACCCATTCTATTCCAGAAATGAACGCAATTGCTATTGGCACCGAAGCAGGTGTGGTAATACATACCGGAGATTGGAAGTTCGACCCCGACCCGCTTGTGGGAGCTGCTTCTGATGTATCTTCGCTACAACGCTATGGTAAAGAAGGCGTGCTTGCCATGGTGTGCGACTCTACCAATGTATTTGTGGAGGGGCGTTCTGGCTCAGAATCCACCGTTCGTAGCAACCTGATTAAAGAAATTGAAGCCTGCGATGGGAGGGTTTTTGTTACTACCTTCGCATCAAACGTAGCGCGGCTAGAGACAATTTGTGAAGCCGCCAGCGAAACAGGACGTAGTGTGGTCTTAGCCGGACGTTCCTTATGGCGCATAACAGACTCTGCCCGCGAGGCGGGCTATTTGACGGAATATAATTTTCTAAGCGATGAAGAAGCGCAGGATCTACCGCATTCTAAACAGCTTATCATTTGTACCGGTTGTCAGGGCGAAGCACTTGCTACGCTACCAAAACTTATTCGCGGCGACCACCGTAAAATAAAGCTTAGCAAAAGCGATACGGTGATTTATTCGGCGCGTATTATTCCGGGCAACGAAAAACGTATCAACTATGTGCAGAATAATTTGGTACGTATGGGGATAGAAGTCATAAATGATGAAGGCGACACTATTCATGTGTCCGGCCATCCCGCACGCGAAGAACTCGCCGAAATGTATACTCATATTCGTCCCAAAATCGCTGTGCCAGTACATGGTGAGGCGCGGCATATTCATGAGCATGCAAAATTTGCGCGTTCGTTGCAAGTGCCCGTAACGCTGGAGCCGTATAACGGCGCTGTGTTGCGCTTATCAGGAGACTCGCCGCAAATTGTAGGTGAGGTAACCAGCGGCTATGTGGCAATTGATGGCAATACCATGCTTGATATCGACAGCCCTGTAATCCGCATGCGCCGGCGTATGCAGGATGCAGGTATTGTAACTGTATCCATGGCGGTAGATACCGACTATGCCTTGCTGGCTGACCCCAGCATCAGCGCTCCCGGATCGCTAGACCCGACGGATGATGCCGATTTGATAGACGGGCTCAAGGAAGAACTGGAATTGACCATGGAGCGTTTGCCTGATCGCGTGACCGAAGAAAAAGTGAAGCAAGCCATACGTACCACAATACGTCGCATGTTTAAACGCGAAGTGGGGAAAAAGCCGATAATAATGGTGGAGTTGCTAAAAGTAGCCTAATGTTAACGTGCAGGGCTTGGCGATAATTCATCCTGACTTTGTTGCGCAACACGATCCTGAAAACTAATTTCTTCAGTAATGGGTGCTTTAGACTTCACAGTTTCAGTGTGCTCACGCGGGGAGGGAGGCGTTACTTTTTCGCCGGGAGTGTCTTTTTCTTTAGACATCTTATGGCTAATGTCTGGCGCTTTTGATTCGGAGTCTTCCATTTGACGGGCTTCTAAATCAGAAAATACGTGTCTGCCACTCATTTTATGGCCGCTTTTGGCTGCACCATTGATGCTCCCAATCAGTGCGCCTCCTGCAATACCGCATGCAGCGCCCAAGCCAACCCCTAATGTAATAGCAGGAATGAGGCCGCCGCTTGCAAGACCAACGCCCACACCAACGGCAATACCTACGAGTGAACCTATGGAATTGCCTACCGTTGTGCCACTTAACAGACCTTTTGCAAAGCCATGTGCACCGGATGCAAGGTCTTTTGTAACCTCTGCAAATCTGCTAAAAAATGACATTAAGGTACTAATCCTTCAGTTCGTATTATTTGTAGCATACACTAATTTATGTTAAAAATCAGTTAAGAATATTATGACAATATTGTGACAAAGCCGCGCTGGCCGCGCATTATGGAGAAAAAATATGATTGGCAGGTTAAATCACATCGCTATTGCGGTAAATGATCTTGAGGCGGCATGCACGCAATATCGCGATTGTTTAGGGGCAACATTATCAGCGCCCATCGACCTTCCAGAGCATGGGGTTACGACAGTTTTTGTAGAGCTGCCTAACACTAAAATCGAGCTTCTATACCCCTTGGGCGATCAATCTCCCATTACAGGGTTTTTGGCAAAAAACCCTTCCGGCGGTATGCATCATATTTGTTATGAAGTGGATGATATTTTTGCCGCCCGCGATAAGTTGTTAGCTCAAGGGGCGCGGGTATTGGGCAATGGTGAGCCAAAAACCGGAGCCCATGGTAAGCCGGTATTGTTTTTGCACCCTAAAGACTTCAGCGGCACACTGGTGGAGTTAGAGCAGGTATAGCATGGTCAATTGGTTTACGATTTTAATCACCTATCTGGTGGTGTGGTGGATGGTGCTGTTTATTGCGCTGCCATTTGGTGCACGACCTCCTGCCGACCATGAATTAGGGCATAGCACCGGCGCACCTGCACGTACCCATCTTGGCTTGAAAGTGCTGGTTACATCATTTGTTTCGGCCATTGTTACATGGATGTTTTTCGCATTTACATCGGGTTTGTTGATTGCTACACCATGATTTGCACCCTTTGCTATGTAAATCGCGGTTGATTGTTGGGGCTATCTGGTCTACCACCAATAGATAGCAGCTTAATACCCATATATGGATGACATCATGACGGCAGAAGTGAAAACCCCCGCACGCGAAACTATTGCTTTTCAGGGAAAAGAAGGCGCCCATGCCGATTTGGCTTGCCGCAGTCACTATCCCTATTTACATACGCATGCCTGCTCCACTTTTGATGATGTGTTCGATCTGGTAGATCAGGGTAAGGTGAGCTTGGGAATGATCCCAATAGAATACTCAC
>JAKUPQ010000108.1 GCA_022450665.1 Alphaproteobacteria bacterium
GGGCTGGTCGAGCCATTACGCGAATTGTTTAAAGACGAAGTGCGCGTATTGGGGGCAACCTTGGGCGTACCGCAGGAATTGCTGGGGCGGCATCCTTTCCCGGGGCCGGGGCTGGCTATACGTATTCCGGGCGAAATTACGCCGGATAAAGTGCAGATTCTACGCCGTGCCGATACAATCTACCTTGAAGAAATTCGTGCAGAAGGGCTTTATGATGCTATCTGGCAGGCTTTTGCTGTATTGCTGCCAGTGCGCACCGTGGGCGTTATGGGCGATGGCCGTACCTATGAATATGTGTGCGCGCTACGGGCAGTAACCTCTGTCGATGGCATGACCGCCGATTATTTTCATTTTGATCATGCTTTCTTAGGACGCGTTGCCAACCGCATTATCAATGAGGTAAAAGGCATAAACCGCGTGGTTTATGACATTACCAGCAAGCCTCCTGGTACGATTGAATGGGAATAATAAGTAAGCATTGCCATAAAAGCCATTGTCTTCTATGACATACAGATTGCATAAAAACTAAGGCACCTGCTAAGGAGTTCAGCCGCATGGTTGATTTTATTGATGAAGTGAATGATGACTTGCGCCAAGAGCGTTTCAACCGTTTTTGGCAGAAGGTCGGCGCGTATGTTGTGGCAGCGAGCGTAATAATTATTTTGGCAACCGTTGCGAGTGTGCTGTGGCAAAACCATCGCGAAACGCGACAGAGCGAAGCTGCAGAGGCCTTTTTGACTGCAAGCAAAACCTCGCGTGCGCAGCGTTACGAAGAAGCCGCCGAGCAATATGCTGTTGTGGCAGAAAAAAATGCGCAAGGTTTTACTGCATTGGCGAAAATGCGTGAAGCCTATGCATTAACGCAAGCGGGAGAAGATGAAAAAGCGCTCAAAGTGTATGAAAACCTCATGGAAGATGGCGGTGCCGATAAAGGCATTCGTGCGTTATCGCGAATTTATGCTGCGATGCTGATGGACAAAACCGACAAACCAGATAACGAAATTGTGGCGATGTTGAAACCATTGGCAAAAGATAACAAGAACCCTTTTTCTGCATTTGCCCGTGAACAAATGGCCTATGCATTTTTAGATGGTGGTGACGCGGCGCGCGCCCATGAAATATTATCGGAACTATCTGCAGATATGGACGCACCACCCAGCTTACGCCGCCGCACACAGGCACAGCTTGCGACCGTCACCGAAGCCGCAGAAGCGCAAACCAAGGCACAGGAAACTGCATCCAACGAGGCCGCTACGCAATAACCAAGTCATTGGTTTAAATGTGTATTATGCAAGGAGGCGAGAAGCTATGCGTATCAAAACCCACACCGCACGTTATGCCGCATTGTGCATGATAGCCCTGATGCTGACTGCTTGTAGCACCGCTAAAGAGTGGATGGAAAGCAGCGATGACGATAGCCCCGCACGATTGCCGGGAGAACGGCTGCGGGTAATGAGTACGCAATCCGATATTGTGGTTGCGGCAGATATGGCAACGGTAGAGTATCGCGGAGTTGCGCCGCAAAATAATGTGTCGTGGCCGCAGCGCGGATCTACCGCCTCAAATGCTGTCGGTGCGCTGCAAATCAAAGGGTTTGAAACTCGTCAATCTGCCGAAATCGGAGAAGGTAATGGTTGGTCAACCGTGCTGGCAACCGCGCCTGTGGTAGCAGAAAATGTACTATATGCTATGGATGCGCTGGGCTATGTCAGCGCTCATCGTGCAGATAAACTGGATAAAGTGCTTTGGATGTCGGATGTGCCTATCGCAAATGATGACGAAGAAATTTTGGGCGGCGGGCTTGCCGTGGCTGGTAGCCAGTTGTTTATTGCCAGCGGGCAGGGTGATATTTTTTCTTTGAATGTCAATGATGGTAGTCAGATTTGGAAGCGTAACATTGGCTCGCCCATGCGCTCTGCACCAAAAATTCATATGGGTGTGGTATATGTAGCCACGGTGGATGATCAGGTGTTTGCGCTGGACTCTGCAACGGGTAATATTGTTTGGCAACATCGCGGTCTGGGGGAGCGTGTAGGATTTTTAAGCGCGGTTTCTCCGGCGATTGGTGAAAATATTGTGGTGGTTGCATATTCTTCGGGCGAACTCTATGGCCTGGCAGCGGATACGGGGCAGGAAATTTGGAACGACTCGCTGGCAGTTGCGCATAAAACCTCAGCAACCTCAGTATTTACCGGCTTTGACGGCGATCCGGTAGTCGCGGGAGGTATGGCTTTCGCCTCAAGTAATAACGGCGTAACTGCTGCAACACATTTGTTGACTGGGCGGCGCTTATGGGAGCAGGAAGTATCGGCAGGCGATACCCCATGGCTGGCAGGAAATTTTGTGTTCGTATTAACAGAAGATGCGCAGATTGCGGCAATTTATGCGCGGGATGGGCGAGTGAAATGGGTGCATAAACTCAAGCGTTTTGCGAATCCAGAAAAACAACTCGAACCGTATAGCTGGTATGGTCCTATGATGTTGAACGAACAACTGGCAGTATTTAGTGGCCACGGCGAATTGGTATTGCTTTCGCCGCAAGATGGTGCAGTAATCGGCACTTTGGAGATACCAGACCCCATGAGCATGGCGCCTATCGTGGCGGATGGCACGGTGTTTGTTGTGACTGGCGATGCCGAAATACACGCTTTGCGTTAATTGTTATCTAAAGAAAAATCACATGAGCTTTATTCTTGCAATTGTAGGCCGTCCCAATGTCGGCAAATCTACCCTGTTTAACCGCTTAACCGGCACGCAACACGCGCTGGTAGACGATCAGCCGGGGGTAACCCGCGACTGGAAAATTGGCGATGCAAGCATTGGCCCCATGCGCTTTCAGGTGATTGATACCGCAGGATTAGAAGATGCCGGCAAAGAGTCGCTAGAGCGCCGCATGTTCCAGCAAACCGAACGGGCGCTTGAGCGGGCAGATGTTGCCATGTTTATGGTCGATGCCCGCGCTGGTATTACCCCGCAGGACGAAGCATTTGCGCAATTGCTGCGTCGCAGTGGCAAGCCGCTGATTTTGGCTATCAACAAAGCCGAAGGTGGCCATGCAGTCAACACCATAGGCGATGCTTATGGTTTAGGTTTGGGAGAAGCAATTCCTATCTCGGCAGCGCATAATGAAGGCATGGCCGATTTATTTGCCGCATTGGAACCGTGGTGGAAAGAAGAAGAAATTGCCCCCCGCCGCAAAAAAGAAACCGCAGAAATTTTGGAAGAAGGTGATGAGTTCTGGGAAGGCGAAGAAATCCCTGACGATGCACCTATATCTATCGCGATTATAGGCCGCCCCAATGCAGGAAAATCTACCCTGCTCAATAGCCTGCTCAAGCAAGAGCGAGTACTAACCGGCCCCGAAGCAGGAATTACCCGCGACGCCATCGCCGAAGACTGGGAATATAAAGGGCGGGCAATAAAGTTAGTAGATACCGCAGGAATGCGCCGCAAAGCCAATGTGAATGAAGCCTTGGAAAAACTTGCGGTGGGCGATGCGCTGCGCGTCATTCGCTATGCCAATGTGGTTGTGGTATTGCTCGACGCGAATATAGCGCTCGAGAAACAGGATTTAGCGCTGATTTCGTTGGTAGAGCGTGAAGGCCGCGCCGTGGTAATCGGCATAAATAAATGGGATACGATTGACGATAAGAATGAATATATACGTGTGACTGAAGCGCGAATAGCCGCAGTTATCCCGCAGCTGAAAGGTGTTAAGGTTGTACCGCTTTCTGCCATAAAAGGTAAGAATATTGATAAGCTCATGGATGCTACCCTCGATATTTATGCCCAATGGAACCGCCGTCTTAAAACCGGCGCGCTTAACCGTTGGCTGGAAGGGGCGTTGCAACGTCACAGCCCGCCAATAGTAAAGAATAAACGCATTAAAATACGCTATATTACACAAATAAAATCACGCCCCCCTACCTTTGCGCTTTTTGTTAATAACAGCGAAGAGTTCCCTGATTCCTATGAGCGCTATCTGGTGAACGGAATCCGTGAAGCATTTGATATGTGGGGTGTGACTATCCGCATAACATTGCGCAAAGGTAACAACCCCTATGCTGATAAAAAGAAGAAATAACTGCCATGTCTTCGCCTGCCGTTTCCATACGTGATATTAGAAAAACCTATCATGCAACCAAAAAATCTCCGGCGAAAGAAGCCCTTAAAGGCATCTCGCTGGATGTGCCACGTGGCTCGTTTTTTGGCTTGCTAGGGCCTAATGGCGCGGGAAAATCCACACTGATTAATATCATGTCGGGCTTGGTAGTGAAAACCAGCGGTACTGTGGAAATTTGCGGCTATGACATAGAGCGCGACTTGCGCAAAGCACGCGGATCCATTGGTGTGGTACCGCAGGAACTGGTGCTGGATGTGTTTTTCACTGTCCGTGAAGCATTGGAGCTTCATGCGGGATATTATGGCGTGCCAGCGGCAAAGCGTCGTACAGATGAAATTATCAACGCAATGGGTCTGGAAGATAAAGCGCATGTGCCGCCTCGTCAGCTTTCCGGTGGGATGCGCCGCCGATTGTTGATTGCCAAAGCATTGGTACATGCGCCACCCGTATTAATTTTGGATGAGCCTACCGCCGGTGTCGATGTAGAGCTACGTATGCAATTGTGGGAATATGTACGCGAGCTTAATAAGCAGGGTACTACCGTGTTGCTTACCACCCACTATCTGGAAGAAGCGGAAGAGCTATGTGATACCATCGCCATCATTAATCACGGCACATTGATTAAAATGGATTCAACCCGCGAATTGATGAAACACTTTGATAATAAAGAAGTGGTAATTACCAGCGCGCAAGCCCATGCAGTACCGCCTCAGCTGAGCGAAGCCTTTGAGACCAGTATCGATGAGGAAGGGCGTTTGGTTTTGCGCTATCAACCAAGTAAATACACGGTGCCGCAAGTGCTGGAGCAGGTGCGCAATGCAGGAATTGAAATTCACGATTTAGCGACACGCGAAGCGGAGCTGGAAGACGTGTTTCGCAGTATTACCAATAAACCCGATAGTATGGCATCCTAACGCGCCCTTTATAGCTTTGATGCAGCCAACGAATTGTTAAACTATGCGTTTTAGCGGGTAATAGACTTCGAATTGCTATCAATTTAAAAAGGTCTATCCCATGAAATACCGTTTGCTCTCACTCGCCACCTTGTTTGTTGTGGTATGCTTTACCTCTCCGGTGAATGCAGAAGATAAAAAAACTGCCATGCAGTTTGAAAACCCTCTGGAAGAGGCGCTTTACCATGCGGTTCAAAAACCCGCAGGACATAAACACGGCAATGATATGCAGCGCTTCTATAAAGAGCGTAATTATCAGCCCGTGTGGATGCAGGAAGATGGCGACTGGGCGCGCAGTCCGAAAGATGTAATTGAAGCTATCAATAGCTCGGATAAAGAAGGACTGAAGCCAGAAAACTATCCGCTGGCAAGCGTGATTGATCAAGCGCCCTCCAAAGCAAATGTGCAAGCGGTGGCACAGTATGAATTGCGCGTAACCGATCAGGTGATGGATTTTGTTAAGGCAGTGCGCTACGGGCAGGTGATGCCTTCTAAGGTTTTTCCTAAATTCTTTACCCCCGATGATAGCCGCGACCTGGCATACCCATTGCAACAAATTATTGAAAGCAGCAGCATCGAAGCCGGGTTACAAGAACAAGCGCCACAAATGCCGGAATATGCCC
>JAKUPQ010000109.1 GCA_022450665.1 Alphaproteobacteria bacterium
AGCGCCATCCGCGAAACGCAGGGGCGCGGCGTCATGCCCGATGGCACCAGCCGCTTTTCCTACAAGGGGCAGATGCTGCACCATTACATGGGCTGTTCGACATTCTCGAACTTCACCGTCCTGCCGGAAATCGCCGTGGCGAAAATCCGCGAGGACGCGCCGTTCGATAAGGTGTGCTACATCGGCTGCGGCGTAACCACCGGCGTGGGCGCGGTGGTGTTTGACGCGAAAGTAGAGCCGGGAAGCACCGTGGCGGTGTTCGGCCTTGGCGGCATTGGCCTCAATGTGATTCAGGGCGCAAAAATGGTTGGCGCAGATAAAATCATCGGCATCGACATCAACCCCAGCAAGGTCGCACTAGCCAAGCAATTTGGCATGACCCATTTCATCAATCCCAAAGAAACCCCGCAAGTAGTCGAGGCGATTATCGATCATACCAATGGCGGCGTGGATTATAGCTTCGAATGTATCGGCAATGTGGACGTGATGCGCCAAGCGCTGGAATGTTGCCATAAAGGCTGGGGCGAAAGCGTGATTATCGGCGTGGCGGGGGCAGGGCAGGAAATTGCCACACGCCCGTTCCAGTTGGTGACAGGCCGTGTATGGCGCGGTTCGGCCTTTGGCGGCGCACGAGGACGTACCGATGTGCCAAAAATCGTGGATTGGTACATGGATGGTAAAATCGACATCGACAGCCTGATCACCCACAAAATGCCGCTGGAAGACATCAACCAAGCGTTTGACCTGATGCATAGCGGCAAAAGCATTCGCAGCATTGTGGAGTATTGAGCATGAAAACCATTGAAACCCACACTTGCTTTGGTGGTACGCTGGGCATCTATGAGCATGAGGCAAGCAGTACCAATTGCACTATGCGCTTCAGTGTGTTTGTGCCGCCGCAAGCGCAAAATCGCAAATGCCCCGCCATATTCTTTTTGAGCGGGCTAACCTGCACCGAAGAGAACTTCACAGTGAAAGCCGGTGCCTATCGTGCCGCCGCCGAATTGGGGCTAGTTGTGATAGCGCCGGATACCTCGCCCCGTGGTGATAATGTGGCCGATGCGGAGGGTTATGACATTGGCAAGGGTGCAGGTTTTTATGTGAATGCCACCCAAGCGCCATGGGCAATGCATTATCAGATGGAAACCTATATCACACAGGAATTATATCAGCTTATAACCCGCGAATTTGCTGTGGACAGCGATAAAACAGGCATTATGGGGCATTCTATGGGCGGGCATGGTGCGCTGGTGCTGGGGCAACGCTATCCGCAGTTATTTCGGAGTATATCTGCCTTTGCCCCCATTTGCGCCCCCACGCAATGCCCTTGGGGACATAAAGTGTTTCCGCAATATTTGGGCGATAACCCAGAAGCATGGGCGCAATATGATGCTACTGCATTAATGCTACAGCAATCCGATGCCAGCAATAACCCAACAATTCTGATTGATCAGGGTACGGCAGATAATTTCCTGACGGAGCAATTGCATCCCGATGTATTTGCGGATGCATGTAAACAGGTAGGTCAACGGCTTATATTGCGGATGCAAGAGGGCTATGATCATAGTTATTTCTTCATTCAAAGCTTTATAGACGATCATTTGCGCCACCATGCGCAATACTTGCAATAACAGTTCGCCTATCGAAAATTTATGCCGCGCTTGTTTTGGTTACTATAATCGATAACCAAAGGAGACCACATGCTTTACATAGAATCACATGGAGTAACTATACCTAAATTGGGGCTAGGTACGTGGCAATTGCAAAACGAAAAATGCATTAATGCCGTTAAGACGGCGCTAAAATTAGGGTATCGTCATATAGACACCGCGCAGATTTATGAAAATGAAGAATGTGTAGGCCAAGCCATCGCGCAAAGCAGTGTGCCGCGAGATGAAATATTCCTGACCACTAAAATCTGGCGCGATAACGTCAGTGCCGAACGGCTGGAAAAATCTCTCGATGCGAGTCTGCGTAAACTGCAAACGGATTATGTGGATTTGCTGCTTATTCATTGGCCGGTAGACGAAGTGCCGCTGGATGTGACGATGGAAACACTGCAAAAAATGCAAACCAAAGCAAAATGCCGACTGATAGGGGTAAGTAATTTTAATACCACACAACTGCATCAATGCGTGGATAAACTCAAAATGCCGCTGGCAACTAATCAGGTGGAATATCACCCGCATTTGTCGCAAAAACCAGTGCTGGAGTTCTTGCGTGAACATAACATGTTTTTAACGGCCTATAGTCCTATGGGGCGCTCTAAACTGGCAGGAGATGCAACCTTACAAGCCGTTGCCGTTAATCATGGTAAGTCAGTAAATCAGGTGATTTTACGCTGGCATATGCAACAGCCCGAAGTGGTGGCCATACCCAAATCTGGCACAGAGGCGCATATCAAAGAAAATTTTGATATTTTTGACTTCAGCCTCAGCGAAGAAGAAATGGTAGCGATCAGCGAACGTACAGATTTGCACGAACGGCTGATCGATCCAGATTTCGCACCGATATGGGACGAGCCCCAAGCGGCTTAACTATAGCGTCTTAGCTAAAATCATCTTTTAAAGTTTTCAAAGAAGCGTTTAATTTCGTGAACCATTCACGGGTTAGCGCTTCTTGGTGTTTTTCAGAAGCATAATGCAATGCTTGAACGGCTTCATCTACATTATCGACACTAGCAGATTGCTCTGTGCTCAGCTCTAGCTCACGCATCAAATCCACCGCAGCTTCAAGCGTATAGGTCTCCTCATGAATCTGCTCTAGCTCTGAAGCAGTTAAAGGCTCAGCACTAATGATTTTATTAATTACATTGGTGTTTTTAATCAATACCGACAATGCTTTGGTGGGATCTTCTTCAATATTAGCTGCGTAATGCTCTACACGCTCCTCTTGTGCAGTTGCGTTATCTTCAGCAACAGCGTAGGTGCTGGATAGGGCAAGGGTCAAAAGCGTCAGTCCGGTAAGCAATGTTTTCATGACAAAATCCTGAATATATATTGAGAATGATTATCATTACTACGGCATTACACGCATTGCGTCAAGAAAGATTGTAATGCTAAGGAAACGTGCTTGCCCGCACCAGCACTAGCGCATAGACTCGCTATATGCAGACATCTTTAGACCTTTTAAAAGAAATATACGGTTATGACTCCTTTCGGGGTGAACAGGCAGAAATTATTGCCCATGTGAACGATGGCAAACACGCATTTGTGTTGATGCCCACCGGAGGCGGAAAATCGCTATGCTATCAAATTCCCAGTGTCCAGCGCGATGGCGTAGGGATCATCGTATCGCCTTTAATTGCGCTTATGCATGATCAGGTAGAGGCGCTGCGGCAGTTGGGCGTACGCGCTGCTGCAATCAACTCGAATATGAGCGAGGAGCATATAGAAGCTACCAAATATGCCATACGTAACAATGAAGTAGATATGGTATATGTGGCACCAGAACGTTTATTAACGCCAGATTTTCTGACGTTGTTAGATGAATCGCCTATTGCGTTATTTGCGATAGATGAAGCGCATTGCGTGTCGCAATGGGGGCATGATTTCAGGCCGCACTACACCCAGCTTACAGCATTGGTAAAGCGCTTCCCTGATGTGCCACGCATTGCACTTACAGCCACTGCCGATGCCCCCACACGCAAAGACATTATCGATCTGCTAGGGCTAGCTGATGGCAAAAGTTTTGTTGCAGGGTTTGACCGCCCAAACATCCATTATTCCATCGTTGAGAAAAACAACCCACGCCAGCAATTGTTGAATTTTATTCGTAATAACCACGCAGGCGAAAGCGGTATTGTTTATTGTCTGTCGCGCAAGTTATCGAACGATACTGCTGCGTGGCTGTGCGAGCAAGGGATCTATGCATTGCCTTATCATGCAGGGATGGATGCCGAACAGCGGGCAGAAAACCAAAATCGATTTTTACGCGAAGAAGGCGTGGTAATGGTGGCCACCATTGCCTTTGGCATGGGTATAGATAAGCCCGATGTGCGTTTTGTGGCGCATCTTACCATACCCAAAAATATCGAAGCTTATTATCAGGAAACAGGTCGTGCTGGTCGCGATGGTTTGCCTTCAAATGCGCTAATGATTTATGGCATGGCCGATGCCGCAATGCAACGCAGCTTTATTACAGAATCTAGTGCCGCAGAAGAACAAAAACGCATTGAGAACTATAAGCTTAATGCATTGCTTGGGCTATGTGAAACGGCACGTTGCCGCCGGCTTGTGCTGCTGGAGTATTTCGGCGATGAAGGAGTAGCTTGTAATAATTGCGATACCTGCCAAACCCCGCCCGAAGTATTTGATGGTACCGTGGCCGCGCAAAAAGCGATCTCTTGCGTAATTCGCACCGAGCAGCGTTTTGGCGTGGCCTATTTAATCGATGTATTACTGGGTAATATGACTGATCGCATAAAGCAGTTTTCGCATGATGCAGTAAGCACATTTGGCATTGGTCAAGAATTCAGCAAAACCGAATGGCAAAGTATTTTCAGGCAATTAGTTGCACAAAATTTACTGTTGGTAGACATGACGCAATATGGCGGCCTACGTGTAACCGATAGCGGCTGGCAATTTCTGCGCGAGAAGCAAACGGTGCATTTACGTAAATACAGCGGGTCTACCGATGCGTTGATTCGTAAATCGCAATCTACGCGCAAAGCCATTAGCTTTCCCCGCGAGCAAGATGCGGTGTTGTTCGATGCTCTCAAAGCCAGGCGTATGGAGCTGGCAAAGCAGCAAAACGTACCACCTTATGTGATTTTTCACGATAAAGTGCTGCGTGAAATGGCGTTGCATAAACCCCATAATGCTACCGAAATGGAATATATCAGTGGCGTTGGTGGCAAGAAAATGGAGCGCTATGGCGAAGATTTTTTACAGGTAATTGCAAAGCATGACGTGGCTTCCGTCTGATATATATACTCACCCCGCCAATGCCGCTGAGGCAATTGCCCAGCAAAATGCATTGCGCGAAAAACTGCGGATAGAAGATGACTTTTCTGCACTACACACCATTTTGGGTGTGGATGTGGGATATGACATACAAAATAACACCAGCGGCGCCAGCATAGTGCTAATGCGATTGCCTTCGCTGGAGCAAATAACAACGCTAAAAGTAAGCACACCAACCTTGTTCCCATACATTTCTGGCTTGTTATCTTTTCGCGAAATTCCGGCAATTCTTGCGGCTTTAGAGCAGTTAGAACACAAGCCCGACCTGCTTATGGTGGACGGGCAGGGCATTGCCCATCCAAGGCGCATGGGTATAGCCGCGCATTTGGGCGTGATGATTGATATTCCAAGTATTGGCGTAGCAAAGTCGCGTCTTTGCGGCAATTATAATGAGCCTGATCTTATAAAAGGAGCGCAAACGCCACTTTTTCATCGCAACGAACATGTTGGAACGGTGCTTCGTAGCCGTGACAATGTGAAGCCGCTATTCGTTTCACCCGGCCATCGTATTAGCATTCAAAGCGCTACCAAATTGGTGCAGCAATGTTTGACGCGCTACCGTCTGCCAGAGCCAGTGCGGCAAGCCGATAAAATCTCGAAATTCAGGAAATAAACATATATTTAGCTTTTTTTTTATTTCTTTTACGTTAGCTTGATTAAGCTCATTATAATCATGGTTGCGTTATGAAAAACTTAAAAATAACAACGCGGCTGG
>JAKUPQ010000110.1 GCA_022450665.1 Alphaproteobacteria bacterium
GATCGACAATAATTTCTACAACATCCTCGCGTGCGCCATAAAGATTTACTTTGAGTACCGATGGCATTGCCTCAATTTTATCGCGCAAATTACGTGCTACTGTTACAAGGTTGCGTTCTGGCACATCGCCTGCCAACAACACGGTTATAATAGGGAACAGGCTGAAATCTTCTTCTTCTATAATTGGCTCGTCAGTGCCTTCGGGCCATTCAGGTTTTACTTCGTCAATTTTATTACGCACTTCATTCAGCGCTCTTGCACTGTCATGTCCGGCTTCAAACTCTACGCGTATTCTGGCATTGCCTTCATTAGCAAATGCTCTTACGGCTTTCACACCTTCCAGCGATGTAAGTTCTTTTTCAGCAGGGCGAATCAGCAATCGTTCGGCATCTTGCGGTGAAATACCTGTGTGGTTAATGCTGATATGAATATTAGCAATGGTAATGTCGGGATTAGATTCTTTTGGAATATTTAGGTAGGCAATCAGCCCCGCAAATAATATAAACAGCAAAATCAGTATAACAGTGCGCGATCGGTTTACTGCCGCTTCGATAAAGCCATTAATCATAAATAGGCTTCCTTATTCCTGTGCGGCAACAGGTTTAGCGTTGATAGATTGTCCCGCATTCACAAAGCCTTGTCCGGTAGTCACCAAGGTGATTGATGCAGGCAGTCCACCTACCCAAAATCCTTTGTCGTCATCTTCAAGCACAGTAATGGTTTTAAATTGCACAATACCATTCTCATCCACAGTTTTTACGCCAACTTCGCCTGCTTCGTTTTGCGATAATGTAGAAGGGGCGATATTATAGGCCATGGCGTTTCCGGCAGGAAGACGCATTTCGGCGCTTATTCCAACGGGTAAAGCACCATTTGGGTTAGGAATTTCCACCTCTACCTTAAATGTGCGTGTATCGGGGTCGGTAACTGTGCCAATATGGCGTATTTTACCTTGATGGACGGTGCCTTCGAGTAAGCGGATGGTTACTGGCAGGTTGCTTTGAATTTTGGTGCGTTGCTGCTGAGGAATTTGCCCTGTTACTATCAATGGATCGTAATCTATGATGGTTGCTACAGAATCATCGCCATTGACCACAAATCCGCGCCCCACTAAATCGCCTTTTTCAACGCTGATTTCTTCCAAGACGCCGTCAAATGGTGCGCGAATATAAGTATTGTTCAGGGCATCCTGACTTGCAGAAAGTATAGCTTTTGCTTCTTCGTATTGTGCTTTGCTTTGGGCGAAGCGTACATCCGAATACACACCTTTTTGGTTGAGCTTCTTCGCGGCATCAAATTCAACTTTACGTTGGTTTAACAAGGCCTTTGCTTGTGCTACCCTTGCGCGGCGATCGCGTTCATCAATGCGCATGATAACATCACCTGAATTTACTTCATCGCCCTCTTGATTGCGCAGTTCGCTAACAGTGCCTTCCACCTGTGCTTTAAGGCGCACTAAGCGATTCGCTTCTGTTACCCCATTTAAAGTGATATGCAGTTGATGGCTTTCGGCGGCGAGTTTTTCAGTGGCCAAAATTGAAGATAAGTCTTTTTCGCTGGTAAGTGCCACGCGAGCTTCTTCGTCGCTGGCGTGGGTAAAAAATATATTCGACACCAGCAAGTAACCCAGCAACACCAGAGTGATGATGATTGCAACCTTTTGTGGTGGTTTTAACGTATTAAAACGAAATAACATAAATGGCAAATCCTAGGGTTATGCGAAGGGAATCTAATAGCATAATGGCATAAAATCCAGTTTTTAATTGCACTGCATCATTTGTGTATTCCTCGGTTTTCGTTTGTATCGCGGACGGGTTTATGGCATAAACCACACCGTATCAAAAATCTGTATTATGGCCTTATATGACCCATATTGCCCCATCTTTATTGCCTACCGGACTGTATGATTTGCTACCGCCAAATGCGGGGCATGAACGCTTTGTTAGCGGTAAGCTGGTTGAAGCATTTGAATGTTTTGGCTATGAACAAGTTGCACCTCCGCTCATGGAGTTTGAAGCATCGCTGTTAGCAGGGCGTGGTGCCGAGGCACTTTCATCGCAAACATTTCGTGTTATGGATCCTGCTTCGCAAAACATGATGGGATTTCGACCCGACATTACTTTACAAGTCGGTCGCATAGCTAGTGTGCGTTTATCCGAACATCCACGACCATTGCGGCTGTGTTACAGCGGCTCTACCATGCGCGTTAAAGGCGAAGGCAGGGAGCGCGCCCGTCAATGGCGTCAGGCAGGTATAGAGCTTATTGGCGCGCAAGATCCACGAGCTGACGCCGAAGTTATCGCGGTTTCGGCCCATAGTGTTGCGTCGCTGGGCATCAATGATCTGGTGGTAGATATCAATTTTCCGGGCTTGGTGAAATTGGTGTTGCAGGCCTCGGATATTCCTGCCCATCAGCATGGCGAAATAGAAAGTGCAGTAGAGTGTAAAGACGCCGGATGGATTAAGGATGCTGATTTACATAGCTACGCTGCCGATTTAGGCGCTTTGATGGATGCAGCAGGTGAGGCAGATGCTGGCATGCAGGCACTTAAAGCGGTAAATCTGCCTCAGCAGGGGCGCGATCAAGTCAATTATGTGCAGGCGGTAATAGAGCATTTGCGTAATTTGGATGTTCCGGTAGAAATCACCATTGATCCGGTAGAAAATAAAGGATTTGAGTATCATTCGTTGGTAAGTTTCAGCCTTTTTTCACGGGCAGCACAAAGTGAGCTTGGTCGCGGTGGTCGCTATAGTATTTGTGTAGGTAGCGCCGAAGAAGCAGCAACGGGTATGACATTATATGTCAACACATTGATGCAGGCAGTGCCACACCAACCGCTGCTTAAAAAAATACTGGTGGATGGGAACATAGCAACAAAAACCTGTACGGAGCTTCATGCACAAGGTTTTATTACCATTCGTGCAATCGGCGACAAAGTGTCTACTAAAGCCGCGCATCGCTTGGGTTGTACCCATATATTGCAAAATAACGCCCCTGTGGCATTAACTGACAGCGCATAATTTAACGCATCTGAAATAGGATTTATCATGGCAAACGTAGTTGTAATTGGCTCACAATGGGGCGATGAAGGCAAAGGCAAGATTGTAGACTGGCTTTCTGAACGCGCTGATGTGGTGGTGCGCTTTCAAGGTGGACACAATGCAGGGCATACGCTGGTTATTGATGGCGTTACGTACAAGCTTAGCCTGTTGCCATCTGGTGTGGTGCGCAAAGATAAACTTAGCGTCATAGGTAATGGCGTGGTGGTAGACCCATTTGCTTTGTTCGAAGAAATTGAAACAGTTAAAAAACTGGGAGTAGAAATTTCCCCAGCCAATCTTAAAATTGCAGAAAATGCAGTGTTGATTCTGCCTGTGCATCGTATGGTAGATCAGGCAAATGAAACCATACGTGGCGGCGGGAAAATTGGTACTACTGGTCGTGGTATTGGCCCTGCATATGAAGACAAAATAGCTCGCCGCGCCATTCGTATTTGTGATTTGGCGGATGAAGAGGTGTTAGAAGATAAACTGGAGCATTTATTACGCCACCACAATAGCTTGTTAGAGAGCTTTGGCGTACCCACCGCTGATAAAACTGAAATTCTGAATCAGCTTAAAGAAATTTCGCCTAAGTTGTTGCCTTATATCACCCCTGTTTGGCGTTTGCTGGATGGTATGCGTAGCAAGGGTGAGCGTATTTTATTCGAAGGGGCGCAAGGGGCAATGCTGGATGTGGATCATGGCACGTATCCTTTTGTTACTTCCTCCAACACACTCGGCGGCGCGGCTGCGGTTGGCTCTGGCATGGGGCCTCATGGGCTGGGCTATGTGTTGGGTATTACTAAGGCATATACTACCCGTGTTGGAAGCGGGCCGTTTCCTACAGAACTGGAAGATGAAATCGGACAGTTGCTAGGTGAGCGTGGCCGCGAGTTTGGCACAGTAACAGGGCGCAAGCGCCGCTGCGGATGGTTTGATGCCGTAATGGTGCGCCAAACCACCAAAATAGCAGGCATACGTGGCATCGCCCTTACCAAGCTTGATGTGCTGGACGGCATGGACACACTGAAAATTTGTGTGGGTTATACCTATAATGGTAAAGAATATGACTATTTTCCGGCATCCATGAAGGCACAAGCAGAAATACAGCCCATATATGAAGAAATCGAAGGCTGGAAAGAAAGTACATTTGGTGCGCGTAGCTGGGCAGAGCTGCCCGCGCAGGCAATCAAATACATACGCCGCATTGAAGAGTTAATCGAATGTCCGGTGGCCATGTTATCAACTAGCCCCAACCGAGAAGACACTATTTTGGTGCAAGACCCGTTTGCCAATTAATAAAACTATGAACTACAAGATGCAGTAGTAATCCCGATTAGGCTTGCAACATCTAGCCTGATAGGGCTTAATATGGTAAATGTCACCAATAGCTTAGTTTGCATTTTGTGGAGCCCATGGCCGATACACAGGAAAATTCATCAAGTAATGCCCTTTCTGCTTCGGCAAACGAAGAAGATAAATCCTACGCGCCTGAAATGTCTACAGCCTCCGCCGAGGAGGCCGATACTAAAGATAAAGAATCCTCCTTTGCTGAAATAGCCGCGTTTTTTAAAAAATATACTCCAGGCCCTGCGGTGCGTGGCCGTAGGGATATGCTAGATGATCGCTATCTGGTCAAGTCCGGTGAGCTAATAAAATCCCTAAGCAAAAACTTAGCGGTAGCTTGCGAAGTCGAAGATGAAAAAATGCAGGAGCAAAGCCTTTACGGCATGATTTTGCCAAAAGCAATTCCATACCGCTTGAATAATATGGAACAGCTTGCGGGGGTGGATCATCCCAATATTTTGCCGCTGCTTGCCTATGGAAATGTAGAGTTTTCTGAAGATGACCGCTGTCGTTTGGTGGTAGTGCATGAACAACCTACGGCACGTACATTACGGCAGGTGTTGCAAGATCGTAAATCGCTTTACACAGAGCGTTATGTGATCGATGAAGTGATTGCGCCGCTTAGTGATGCATTGATGTTATTAAAATCAAAAAATATTGCCCATGCTAGTATAAATCTGGATACCGTATTTTTGGGCGAAAAAGTCATGTTAGGCGAATGCGTCTCTGAGCCGGCGGGCTATGCCCAGCACTATCTTTTTGAATCGCCCGAGCGTAGTCAGGCATCGCGATTCGGAAAGGGCGAAGCCACTATTGTAGCCGATTGCTATGCGCTGGGCATTTTGGCACTGCACATGATGTTGGGTGTCAACCATTTCGATCGTATCGAAGAAGATAAGTTTATGAAAAAGCGTCTGACGCTTGGGACATACAACACATTGGTTGGCGGTAAAGAATTTAAAGGCTTAGAAGATTTTTTAAAAGGCACACTCAACGATGATGCCCGTGAGCGCTGGACGCCGGAACATATTGAGCAATGGGTGCGGGGAAAAAAATATAATTT
>JAKUPQ010000111.1 GCA_022450665.1 Alphaproteobacteria bacterium
AAACACGATAGGTGTAGAGCCCACGCCCGCCTCGTTAGAGAATGCTGCACGGCGCAACCCGTGCACCATTACCCCTATAATGCCGCCAAACGCTGCGCCAGGAGTAACTGCCATTTCGAACATATGGCCAATGGCATACGGAATAAGAGGCGCATTGCTGATAATAATAATGAGCCCAGAAACCAGATATACCAATGCCATCGTTGGCACAATGGCTTCTGCCACCTGACCTATACGCTTAACACCACCAATCAACACAATGCCCACAGCTACTGCGCTAAACGCAGAGATAGGCAGCGTCCAACCTTCAAGACTGAAGCTAGAAATAAGCGTTGCTGTTAGCTGATTGGATTGCAGCATATTGCCACCGCCCAGCGCACCGCCAATACATAATATAGCGAACAAGACCGCCAGCATCTTACCAATACCAGCGAGGCCGCGATCTGCCAGTCCTTGACTGAGATAATAAAATGCACCACCAGAAACACGGCCATTTTCATCAACTTTGCGATATTTTTGTCCCAATGTTACTTCGGCAAAAATGGTAGACATGCCAAGCAACCCTGCGACCATCATCCACACTACCGCGCCCGGCCCACCAAGGCTGATTGCTACCGCAACCCCTGCAATATTGCCAAGGCCAACTGTACCGGCAACCGCCGCTGAGAGCGCCGCAAACGGTTTTACCTCACCCACCGAGTCGGGGCGGGTATATTTTCCTCGCGCAACCTGTATGCCATGGCAAAACATGCGAACATTCACAAAGCCCAGACGTAAAGTAAAATAGAGGCCGGCACTAACCAGCCACAACACCAAAAACGGAAAACCCAGAATGTCATAAAATAATACGGCATCGAGTACATCTACAAAATGCTGCAAGCCGACTTGTACAGTTGCAATGATTGAATTGGTTTTAATGGGCATGGATTCTTGTGCCAATGCGCCTCCCGCCCCAAAAACAGCAATGCCAATTGCTACAATGGTAGCAATAATATGATGTTTAGCAACATATGCCATGGCGGATTGTATATACGAACTCATGTGCCTCTCCTGATGTTGACTAGGCCTCAGTGGGCGTTCAGGTTTAAGATCAGAGTGATACCTTGTAAGGCGATCTATTGCAAGATTTTTCACCGAAAATACAAAAACGCTTGCATTTGCAGCCTGCAGGCAGTACCTAAAACAGATATATAACTACCCCAAAGCCGTCTTAGCTCAGCTGGTAGAGCATCGCATTCGTAATGCGGGGGTCGGAGGTTCGAGTCCTCTAGACGGCACCATTCTCCTGTTTTGTTAGCATCGGCAAACAGATTGAATGGGTAACGCATTGTATATTCAAGTTTTTTCTCTTTCAAAGTCAGGTTCTGGAATATGAAACTGAGCATTTCGCGTTTTTCGTGGATGTCAGAACCTCTAAAAGCGCGTGACGCACCGTTAGCAATATTTATCAAGCAAATCAAGCGGTTGTTAAACTCATCTTCAGTGATGTCATAGGCATGTATCAGTTCGGTGATTTCATACTGGCGATCTTTGAGGCGCTTTTTGTTTTTGATAAATTCCTCTTTCGATACTTCCTCATTGATCCGCATATCCATTAAACGCTCAATCTTATTTTCAATTTCAGTATGCTCTTTTTTAAGTGTCCTGGTATGCTGCTTGTGATAGCTTTTTTTGCTATCGTGGGTGCTACGAATCCATGACATAATATCCTGCAGATAGCCTTCATCTTTGATCGTCAAAGTGTCCAGTGCATGCATTACCTGCTTTTCAACATCGTCCTCCCGCGTCCAGACTTTCTTCTTGGTGTCACCTGGCTTGTATGAAACCACATACACCCATTTTGCTGTGTCGCCGTTTGTATAGGTTTTCTTATGTGTCTCCGCCGTGCATTGTTTGCCGGTATTAGCGCAGGTCAGAAGCCCACGGAATAAATAGTCATGCTTCCCATATCGGGAGTGTGATTTGCCTTTGCCGGTTCGAATCTCCTGGCAGCGATCAAATAATTGTTTGGTTATCACGGTTTCATATCGATGCGGGTATTCTTCTCCCGTTTTTTTAACACGCATGAGGCCGTAGTAAAACGGCTCCTGTATAATTTTGTAAATATGCGGCTTGATTAGATTTCCTTTGTTACCCCGACTATTGGTTAATCCGATATCTTTTGCAATTTTCACCAGCTGCGAAAGCGAATAGCAACCCGTTGAATATTTTTCGAATAGCGTTTTTACCAATGGTGCACGAACAGGGTCAATACGGATATCCGGCTTGCCTCGCTCATTGGTAAAATGCTCATAACCAATGGGAGCCTGACTAATCCATTCTCCGTTACGCAATTTGTGTGCAATACTGCGTTTAACATTATCACGCAAAGAATCAACGTAACCCTGTGCCAGCACAACACCGATGCTCCACATAAACCGGTCTTGGGAGACCGAATCTTTGTGAATGACATAGCCTTCCGAATTAAAATGCAGCTCAATTTTGCCTTTTTGTACCAATGCATCCAGAACCGGGAATTCCTTGAAGCTCCGCTGCACTCGGTCGACCTTGTCAGCCACCACCGCGATGCACTGTTTTTGACGCTTCACAAAAGTCATCATTTCATGGAACTGTTTTCGTTCTCCGGTGGTGGAAGACTCAACCACGGTAAATGATTCGATGATTTCTAATTCTTTACGTTCGCAATATTGCTTAAGGCGATGTAACTGAGCATCGATGGAATAGCCTTTTTCCTGCTCTTCGGTAGAGACTCTGGCGAGTATAACTGCTTTTGTTGCCCTGTTCATCGCATTGATTTTGTTGTATTATTTTCATCGTCGACATTGCCATTGACACAGGGTAAGTCAACGTTATTCGACAATTCGCCATCGGCTGCTTTAAATGCAGATTCGAAGAAATTAAGTAGATTGCGAGTGGCTTCGATGGCTTGTTGTTCATCCAGCTCTCCAGCCGCATCATTTAAAATGCGCTGTTTGAGTGATTCAAAAATCTCGGATTTGTTGCGTGTATCGCTTTGAACAAATGAAAGAATGCGTGAAACTTTGGCGTCATTTTCACCCACCTCTGGCGATGATATTTGCGAATATACGCTTTTTTGTTCATTTTGTTTACTACTTTTTGGTTCGAACACTTTAACGCCCTCCCATTCCAGCATTAAGACGGGTGACAATCTTCAAAAGAGCAAATGTCCACATTTGCCAGACCTTGGTGCGGCCACATCCCAGCCGGTAGCAGATTTGCTTGTTTCGCACGCGTTCGGCCTTAAGCCATACCAGCCTGCATTCATCCTCATCGTCCAGCCAGAAAATCCAATTGAGTGTTTCCTCCATCCGGCTGATCGCCTCTGCTGAGGGTGGGCCGAGGCGCATCGGCAATTTCTCGCTTTGCATGATTTCGATGCTGGTGCGGATGACTTCCGGATAGGTATTGAAATACCCTTGCACCTTCACTGGTGGCAGGCGCTTTAACGTCTTGACGGCTTCTTCAAAGCGGTCTGCCACATCGGTGACTGTCCATTTTTTATTTTGAGCCATCAGGAAGCCCTCCCTGATCTGGTTCGGGAAGCACCTCGACCATCACCGCCGCATAACCGGCAATGTCGATAATGCTGTCGAGGTGGGTGGGGTTTTCTTTGAGCCGCGCCAGCTTGAGTTCAATCAGGCACATCACCACCTGTTGCGGGGTGACTTGACAACCCAGCGCCAGCGACCAGCGTCTGGCAACCTCGCGGAAGTGATGTTTTGCCAGGCCGTAATTGGCACGGCGCTCTTCAAATATCTGCAGTGAACGCTGCAGCATCTGCTCTCCATTCATGATGTTTCCTCCTTGATGGCCAGTTGGACACCGACCACGGAGCGTGAGCAGACGGATTGCTCCTCCCAGCAATGATTGAGGTCGGTGAGGTAATGATTTTCGATCCAGCCGCGCACGAATTCGCGGGGGCAGGTAAGCGTCAGCAACGCGCCATCGGGCGTGTCCTCGGCGGCAGTGATGACGGTGTTTGAAAACCAGCTGCGTATCGCTGGCTTGCCGTGATGATGCTCCATGCGGCGGATCACATCATCCCACGCATCGGCGAATTCTGGCAGATTGCATGATGGGGCTTTGGCAGGGTGCTTGCCTCCGGAGAAGCCACCTTCGAGAATTTTTGCTACACGATCTGATGACTGGATTGCCCATGTCAGGTCAATCGTCCAGTCTTTGCCCTCTATTTTGCCGAGGCAAAATTCTGATCTGCCGATGATCTCGCAGAAATAACGCCATGCTCTGATATCCTCTGCAAATTCATCTATCCATCTGAGCGTCAGCAGCTCTTTGCGTTTTTGTGTGAGTATGGCATTTTGATCTGGTGTGATTTTGCTCTGCACCTCTTCGTTCCAGATATCTGCCATCTGTTGAAGCATCTGCTTTGGGTCTGGTTTCTCCTCTGCATCTTTTCCACAGCTTTGCTGTTTTTCTTCCTCACACTCCTTCTTTTCTTCTCTCGCTCTTATTTTTTTATCTGAATCTTTTTTGGAGTCTGCTTCTCTATCTGTATTCTCCTCTGAATCTGTATCTAAGTCTGTATCTGTATCTGGTGATTTTTTACTGTTTTTGCGCTGCGCGGTGTTGCCGCCCGTTGCACCGCGTTGCCTGGTGTTGCCTGCCGCTGCATCACCTTTCTTTTTGGCGCGGCTTTTCTTTGAACGCTCGGTGGAGGTGGTGTGCTGGCGTTTATCCCATGCGGTTAAATGGCCATCTTCATCCAGCAAGCCTTTATCCAACATGGCGGCTAGAATGGCCTCGATTGCTTCCACATCAAAATCGAGTGATACGGCAATTTCTTCCGGATCAATCACGGCGATGCCACGCGGGTCATGCTGCGAGGCCGCATCAAGGACGCAAGCCCACACTACCACTGCGACACCCATCGGTTGGCCAGCGCGTTTCGCCACCACCCGCAATTTGGTGTCAAAAGGCATGCCGTGATACATCCGGAACCATTCCATTGCCATCCAACGCCTCTAATCCAACATGCTGGGTTGGTTGGCATCGGCTTCGCGTTGCACCCGTTCCCGTTCTTGCTGCTTGAGAGAAAGTGCTAAATCAACTTGCCCCTTTGTAATTTTGGCGCGAAAAAGCTCGCTCTCCGCCTGCTTCTTTAGCCGGAGAAGTTCTTCCATATCCATGCTGCACATCGTTTCGATGGTGAGATGGCAGATTTCGTCAAAAGTAGAGATAGGTTTGTGTTGGTGTGAATCGTTCATAAAAGCCTCCTTGTTCGAACTGTTCGGACAAAGGCTGGCAAAATCTGCTGGGGGCTGTCTGGGAGCTAAGGATGACCTTGCTACGGGCTGGCTACGGGCAGAGTGAGATGAAATTCAGCTACTTTTACCATTTTGTAACAGTTTAGTGGGGGCTGGCT
>JAKUPQ010000112.1 GCA_022450665.1 Alphaproteobacteria bacterium
TCCTGCTCCAGTTGCCTTTGGACTCCTTATTATGAGATTTTATTTCAGACTTTTTCTCTTCCCCTCTAGTTTTACAGTTGCGGCTGGACTCCCTAATCTGATCTGATATTATCACTTGCACATTCTGAACACCAACCCCAAGGGTTGCGGCTGGACTCCCTAATCTGATCTGATATTATAGATGCAGGCATAATTCGTTGTTAAATAAAAACAATGCCTGCATCTATAACTATAAAAAATCATTTATGGTCCTCAAAAAAGCATAAGCTGGTCTGGATTTTTTGGTGCTTCACCTTTGCTCGCATTGAAAAACTTTGCATCGTGGCGAATTGTTTATCCGTAAAGTAAAGAATATCTACTTTACCAAGCGGTGGAATTTTTTGTTTGATTCGGCGTGTAAATGCATCACATTTTTCACGACTGCCTATAAATCTAAGATACACTGAATATTGGGCCATCGCAAACCCTTCATCAAGCAAATACTGCCTGAAATCATATGCTTTCTTGCGTTCTGCCTTCTCCACAACAGGAAGGTCAAACATTACCATCATCCACATAAGCCGATACGCGCTATTTTGCATATTTCCATCATACCTACATTAAGTAAATATTTTCCTAACATGGCGAATTAGTGCTCTATATCCGGCAATTTCGGCTGCGCAAACAATGTAACCGGTAGCGCGAGCAACGGTTTGCGCTCTGTAAATGCCAAAGCCAGAGACTGTGCAATAAGTAAACAAGCGTTAGCCAGCGTTGTAACTCCGCTAGGCATGGCAATGGCTTGCTCGGTAATTGCTGCAAGCGTGGTTTTTGTTTCCCGCGTGACGCCATTATGCCCCGATTGCAGTAATTCCCACACGTAAAAATCCACAAATGGCCTAAAGGGCTCCATTACGTCATCCACAAGACAAAATGCATTCAAACGGTTTTGATGGTGTACCCCCAGCGAAGGATGCAGACCAGCGGCCATCACTGCACGCGAAACAGTAGAGCGCAAAATAGCATAGCCGTAATTCAACAAGGCATTTGCTCCGTCTAGGTCGGGGTTACGTGTGAATCCTTCGCCCATCAGCAAAGGCCAATAGCGTCTGGCGGCTTGGGCTTCCAAATTATCTGGGTCGCCAGATTTTACTCTGCGCGCCATAGCCTCCAGCTCATTTCCGCGGGACTTGCCTAATTTTTGCAGCACTTCGTGTTGACCTGCAATTTTACATTGCACCAGTTTTTTCCATAGCTGTTTGGCTAAAGGAACACTGCCATGTAGTTGAGCATGTAGATTTCCCGCCTGTTTGTGGTGGCTGATGACAGGCCAAAGAACGCCAGCTGGCTGATGGTTGCTTCCACAAAGAATCACCGGTATACCGCCATTGGCACATTGCAACAAAATATTCTGAGAAAGCGTGGCTCGATGACAATTCAACAACACAGCATGAATAGCATCTAATGGAATACGCGCTAACTCCTCTCCATGTTCTGATATTTTCAGGAACCCGCGAAACAAAGAGATATGACGTCCATCCTGTGAAATTTCTACAATGCTTTGCATTACGACACCTTGGCTGCTGCTTTATGCACTGGTGAACTACCCGGATCTTGCAATCGACCGCTTGGACTGACGGATACTTTGCGTGCGTTTTTTTCTTGGAGTTGTTTTGGAGAAGCTTCCCATCCATCTGCCGTACTCGCATCCGCATGCTGTTTTAATGAGATTTTAAGACCTGCTGTCTTGTTTTTGATATTCTGCACGCGGCATATAACACGCTTACCATCTTCATCATATGCCACCATATCGTTGATATGCAGGCGCATAATACGTTTTGCTGCCGGATACTCCCGCTTCCAGTCAGGGGCATACTCCTTACTATTGGCATCAAAGTGCGACACAGCCTCCGCATACCAGTTACCTGCTTTGATTTTGAGTTCTTTTTTGTCCTTGATAGGGCAGAAAACATCCACATGGTGATTACCCCCTGTCAAAACATAACGATATGGCTTCCCTTGCTTATCATGGATGGCGCGCACACTACGTTCACTCATGTCGTCAAAAACACGGACGCGTCTGATGCCTGTGGCGCGAGAAAAATTAGCGATAGCCACCTCATACTTCACTCCATCACGCGCAGCCATAGCTTCAGCAATCCGGCGACGCAATGGTGCATCCACAATATCGCCAATCTCTTTTTCTTTCAGGCTCACTAGCGGCTTGCGTACATGAAAGCGCACGAAGCTTTTTTTTGGCGCATCACGCCCACCCCATTCGCCTTGCTCTGCGGGCTTTCCATAATATGTATCTTTGTGTAACCGGCTAGTGGTGGCACCATCGACACCTGCCGAGCCATGGTCTGGCTTATGAGAAATAACGATCTCATCTACTTTCTGCTGCACCACCACACGCTCGAAGGGTGCCGGTAGTGTTTTCAGCCAACTTTCCCCCGTATCCTCACCCCGCGCAGCCGCGGTGCTAATGCGATGGAGCATCTGCCGGTTGGCGCAGGCGATAATAAGCGCATCAATCGCATGATGGCGATGGTCATTGCGATTTTTCTCGTCACTATTAGGATTAATTAGGCCATTATATCCCCAAGCTCTGCGTAGCTTTGAGGTGAGCTTACCCGGGTATACATCGACCTTAGAAAACCCTTTTTTGCCCGCATGATCACCCACGATATAACGCAGATATTCCCGCGCAAGACGCGCCATATAGCTAGTGTCGGTGAGTTGGCGGGCAAGCCAGCCGGCATCGCCATTTTTGCGTTCATCCGTAAAGCGCTGCATTGCATCTTCAAGATAGCGCCATTTTTGCTTTGGAGCGATCTTCTCGATACGCAATAATAATTCTTCATAGTCTACCACCAATGCATGCTTATCATTGTGAAATGCCTCATAAGGCGTACGATTACCTTTATGGCGATTAAGCTCACGCAAAATCAGAACTTTATTCGCATTGCCATCATCGAGTGTTTTTGAAATAGGAAGAATGTGGTCGATATCTACTTTATCACTCAGCACTTCCTGCAAACTTAGCTTACGGGCAGGAACGCTATAGGCACAAAACTCATCTTGCTCTTCCCATAACTTCATGCGTAAGCCATAATTTTTGGGTGGGTGCATTCCTTCCACTTGCTCTGCATATCGTTGATTACGTGCCTCATTAGCCCGCAGTTCACGATTATATTTTTCTTTTTGCTTTTTGCTCATTTTCAAACCACGTGAGAACTCAATAGCAATTTCTTGCGGTGTTCCCCACCTGGCAATTACGTCGTTTACCGCTTTGCGCAACTGGTTTAGCGCAATATGTACCGTAGGGTTGGCGATGCGCCCATATTCTTTTTCGTCAGCGCTACCATATTTCACGACCTGTGTTTTGCGCTCCAGTACTTCGCCGTAATAAGGAAGCTCATCCAATATCTCGCCCGTGTAATGTGTTGGCGATGGCAGGCCGCAGTCGATAATCGCTTCGTATTCATTTTTATACTGATCATTGTCATTTTTACTTTCCAACTCCGGAAGCAATTGCTGCACCACCTCTTGCGAGTAACGCAATACGCCATCCTCCAACGGAGCCGAAAAAATCGCGCTGCATTGCTCATCGGTCAAATATGGGAATTGCTGCTTCAACTCTATAGTCAACGCGTCATCATCGTCGTTTTCCAACAACAACATGACGATTTCATCCTGTTTACGCAAGGGCAAGTCATACCACGCCTCATCAAAGCATTTTTTATTTGCCAATACCGCAGAAGTGGGTAGACCATAAAGCTTATCACGCACATCCGTCTCAAAATTGAATGCCTGATCTGCTGAAAGTCCTATTTTTTTTGCAAGCGCAGAAAACTTCACTTCTTTATGGCGCATTAAGTGGCTCAGCGCCTTCTGCCGCTGCTCTTCCGATAGATCGCAACGGTTGCGTCGCACAAATCGATCAGTAATGCACAAATTATTTATTTCTTTTAACAACCGAAAATATTGCGATGAAGGCAACGCCATATATGCCCGTTCGTTTTCTGGCCAAATACAACATTTACCGCGAGCAACCGGACACAGACTGCGTTGATGAAAAATCTCTTCCTTCAATGCATTAACCGCCTCATTCGTCAAAAGATTAGGGTGATAAACTCTCTGCACTGCAAGTAGGGCGTCATATTCCGCCTCAATATCTGACCGGTGGGGATAGAAGGCGTATAGCACTTTATTCGCTTCACTCGATGTATTGCGTATACGTTTTACTTTCTGCTGGCTCAGAAATTCACCATAGGTGCGATACTCCTCCATCTTCTGCAGGGTGATCCTATGCGCATCTTTAATGGCGCCAGATTCGGTATCATCAGCTTCTCTTTTACGGTTACTTTTGAATCCACGGCGCTGATTAAGGTGAAACAAAGCCCGACCTAATTCATGAGGCTCTAGCTTCTCATCCAGCCCCTTCACACGTAGGGCATAGGGATCAAGCGCCTGCAGCTTTTCTCGCTCGGCCTTGTTTTCTGGCATCAAGCCCACGGCAATCAGCTGCTTCATAACGCGCTGCTGACGGCGCAAGAAGCGATCACGTCTACGACGCATTCCACGGGCATCCCGTCGGGCCACAGCGAGTGAGGTATTGGTTTTATCTTCTCTGCCATCCGAAAAAATGCGCACTGCTAAATGCGTTGGCCGCAAAGGCGTTCCGTCCCTCCCCAGCTCAATAACCGCGAGTCCTAATGAATTTGTTCCAAGGTCGATACCTAAGCGATAAGGAAGTTGCATGGGTAATTCTCCATTGTTGCTATTGATTGTATATTTCACAAGCAACTCTACCTGCAATGCGCATTTCATAAAAGGAAAATTCCGCACGAGGCTGGACTCAAACCAGCAATTCCGGCTTTTGGAGAGCCGAACCAGTCATCTGCACGTGCGGTAGCTATTGTGTTAACGCCAGATTGGAAGCGGCAAACCTTTAATCAGATTAGGACTCCAACCGCAACTAGCGCACACTTGCTTCAATAGCATTTTTCCCTTGTGCGCACATAAACACCTAGCACAACAACAAACTTGCAATTTCTTTTGCAAACGGCTAATGTCGAGATGATCAGATTAGGATGTCCAGCCGTTAATAAGATGATGTCTTTTAGGCTACATTCACCAAATGAGAAAGCAGGCTCCGGCCTGCTTTTTTTGTTTAGCACGACCTATCACTCACCTACGATTACAAGATAGCGCAACAAACCACTCGACTTCCCCGCCGCCGCAAGCATTGCTGTGTGCAGGAGGTTGATATGACACGAAAGAAGAAAAAACCTGAACCGATGGATGCGCAGCTGGCGGTGCTGGAAACCATGCCGCTGGCTGAGCTACGCATACTGTGGCAGCAGTATT